>NZ_JBHWCL010000158.1:0-22415 GCF_042735125.1 Kitasatospora sp. NPDC059599
AGCGTGCTGGTGGTGGCGTTCGTCGCGCTGAACCTGCTCGCCCAGTACTTCGGGAAGCTGCGGGCCACCGGCGGCCTCGACCACTACGCGACGCTGCCGGTGCCGGCGGCCTCGGTGGTGCTGGGGACGGCCGCCGCGTACGCGTCGTTCACGCTGCCCGGGACGGTCGCCACGGCGGCCGTCGGGGCCGTCATGTTCGGACTGCCGCTCGGACAGTTGTGGGTGCTGCTCGCGGTCGTCCCGCTGGCCGGGGCCGCGCTGTCCGGGCTGGGGGCGGCCTGCGGGCTGCTGGCGCCCCGGCAGGAGCTCGCGACCATGCTCGGACAGCTCGGGATGTCCGCCGCCCTGCTGCTCGGCGTGCTGCCGGTCGACCACCTGCCGCAGCCGGTGCTGTGGCTGCGGGACCTGCTGCCCTCCACGTACGGCGTGGAGGCCTTCGCGCGGACCTTCACGCCGGACCCGGACTGGGCGATGGTCCTCGCGGACCTGGGGGTGTGCGCCGGAGTGGGCGTGGTGTCCCTGGGCGTGGCCACCTGGGCGTACCGGCGGGCGGTCGCGCGGTAGGGGACGCCCGGGCGGTGGGGCCGTTCCGGGGGCCGTCGTGAAACGATGGGGCCTGTGACCGTACCGAACACACCTCCGGATCCCGCCCGCACCGATGTCCGGGCGGTGCCGGAAGACGCCGTGCCCGGCACCGAGCCCGACCCGTACGCCGCTCCGCAGGAGGGGGCGCCCGTCGCGTCCGACGGGCCGGGGACCCCGCTGGTGCAGCGGCTGCTGCCGGAGGTGCGGATCGGGGCCGGGGTCGTCGTCACCTGCCTGGTGGTCGGGCTGGTGATGGCCGCGCTGTGGGCGTGGCTGGCGCCGAAGGTGCCGCTGGTGGTGGACGGGGACCGGATCCTCTACCTGGACCCCGAGGGCGAGCAGCGGGCCGGAGCGGACGCACTGTTCGCGATCATCGGCCTGGGCGCCGGGGTCCTGACCGCGCTCGGGGCCTTCCTGGTGACCCGGCGGCGCGGCGGCGGCATCGCGGTCGCGCTGGGACTGGCCGTCGGCGGACTGCTCGGATCGCTGGGTGCCTGGCGGATCGGTCGGTGGCTCGGGCCGGGCAACGACCTGATCGCGCAGGCCCGTCGGGTCGGCAACGGCGGGCACTTCGACGCGGGCATCGACCTCGGGGCGATGGGCGCGCTGCTGGTGTGGCCGATGGCGGCGATGGTGGTGCTGCTCGCGCTGTCGGCGGCGTTCGGCAAGCGCGAGGAGGACCCGCCGCCGTACTGGGGCGCGCCGGCCGCTCCGCAGCAGCAGCCGTCGGCCCCGCCGGCGTCTCCGGTGGGGCCGGAGGGCCGGGCCTGAGGCCTGGCGGCAGGGCGGGGGGTCGGTGGTCCGGTACGGGCCCGGCCCGCCGCCCTGCGGCGTCTGCGGCGCTTCCGGTGGCGTCCGGCGGGTGCGGCGGGTGCGGCGGCTTTCAGCGGGCGATGGGGGCGGTCACGGCCCCGGTGAGGGTGATCAGGTCGGCCGGGGCGAGCTCCACCTCCAGGCCCCGGCGGCCCGCCGAGACGTAGACCGTGGGGTGGTCGAGCGCGCTCGCGTCGACGACGGTGCGCAGGGCGCGGCGCTGGCCCAGCGGCGAGATCCCGCCGAGGACGTAGCCGCTGCTGCGTTCGGCGGCGGCCGGGTCGGCCATGGCGGCGCGCTTGCCGCCGACGGCCGAGGCCAGGGCCTTCAGGTCGAGCAGGCCGGCGACCGGGACCACCCCGACGGTGAGGGTGCCGTCCACGTCGGCCACCAGGGTCTTGAAGACGCGCTCGGCGGCCACGCCGAGCACCTCGGCCGCCTCGCCGCCGTAGGAGGCGGCGGCCGGGTCGTGGTCGTAGGCGTGCACGGTGAACGGGACGGCGGCGGATTCCAGGGCGACGGTGGCCGGGGTGCCCTGGCCGCCCTTCTTCGTCTTCTTGGCCATGCTGGGGTCCCGGGCTCCTGGGTCAGTTGGGGCTGAACGACTGGCGGGTGAGGTCGACGGCGGGCAGCGACGGCAGCCAGGTCAGCACGGCGGTCTCGCGGCGCAGCAGGTCGAGTTCGGTGCGCAGGCGCTGGGCGGTGTCCGGGCAGGCCAGCAGCTGCTGCTTGACCGGGGTCTCGAACACCGAGGCGGCGGCGACCAGGTAGGAGAGCACCTGGGGGTCGTCGGGGAGGTCCTGGCGGCCGACGGTGCTGGCCTCGCGGGCTCCGGCGAGCCGCTTCTGGTAGACCCGGAACGCCCGCTCGACCTCGGCGGCCAGCGCGCCCGAGCCCTCGCCGGGAAGCTCCTCGATCGGCTCGATCTCGCCGGTCAGGTACGGACCGGAGACGTCCACCGCGCCGAGCCGGAACCGGGTGGTGCCGGTGACCAGCAGCTCGTAGCGGCCGTCCGGCTGGTGCTCGGCGGAGGCGACGTCGGCGACGCAGCCGACCGGGAAGACCGCCTCCAGCGGGTCCCCGGTGACGGTGCCGAGGCCGTCGAGCGGCCCGGCCGGGCCCTCCTCGGCCCGGACCGGGGCGACCTCGCGGCCGTCCTTGATCGCGAGCACGCCGAAGCGCCGGGGGGTGTCCTCGGGCTGTTCGAGCAGGTCGGCGACGAGACGGCGGTAGCGCTCCTCGAAGACGTTCAGGGGCAGCACCAGGCCCGGGTAGAGCACGGTGTTCAGCGGGAAGAGCGGAAGCCGTTCTGTCACGGCGGACAGCGTAGTTCCCCGGGCGGGTGCCTTGTCGCGCGGTTCGGGCGCTCAGCCGCGCTGGAGCATCCGCGTGGTGCCGGCGACGACGGTCGAGGCGAGCAGCCAGCCGATGACCACCAGCGCGGCGGAGATCCACTGGGCGAGGCCGCCCGGGTTCCAGCCGCCCTGGTTGAGGTCCACGATCGGCAGCAGTTGGTTGAGGGTGTACAGCACCGGGTTCCAGTGCGGGCGCTCGTCCGCCTTGAGCGGCTCCAGCGGGTGGGTGGCGAACCAGACGCTGCCGAGGACCCAGGCGAGCAGCAGCCACAGACCTGCCCGGCCCGGGCGGTAGCCGTAGCCGACGGAGGCGTCCTGGACCGCGCCCCAGACCCGGGAGGGCAGCGGCAGGGTCCGCCGGCGCCGGCGCTGCTTGGCGTACAGCACCTCGCGGGCGTCGTCGTCGGCGCCGTCGCGGCGCAGGGCGGCGGCCAGCTGCTCGTAGGACTCCGGCTGGAAGTCGACCGAGGAGCCCTCCAGCCACGCGATCCGCTCCTGCAGGGGGAAGGCCGTCTTCGGGCGCAGGTTCTCGTAGACGAAGCCGGTGAGGCCCAGGTGCTTGCCGAGCGGCCAGGCCTCCGGGGTGTCGACCAGGTTGCCGACCCGGGCGCGGGAGAGCGAGACCGTGCCGGTCGGGCGGAACTTGCAGGTGAAGCGCAGTTCGGGGGTGTGGATGCGGCGCAGCGAGAGCTCCTCGTCGTCCTCCAGGTGGAACTCGCCGGAGATCAGGCACGCGCCGTCGAAGCGGCTGTCGGACAGCCGGACCCGGCCGAAGGCACGGAACGGGGTCACCGGGCCCTCCGCCGGCGGGTTCTCGCCGTAGCCGGAGCCGTAGTAGCCGCGGGAACCGGCCCAGCCGCGGTCGGCGGAGCCGGTCAGGTAGAGGGTGTGGCCGACGGTGACCCGGACGGCGTTGAGGCACGTGCTGTTGTGCGCCCGGTCGGCCCGCAGCTGGGCGCCGCGCAGGGAGAGCCGGCCGCCTATCCGGGCCGTGCGTATGCTCAACTCGCCCTGGCTCTCCAGGCGTTCGGCTTCGAAGTCCTGGTTGACGATGATCCCGTCGGCGGAGACGGCCCGGCCGAAGCGGTCGCCGCCGACGACGGTCTGGTTCAGCAGCAGGTCGCTGCCGATCCGGGCGTCGGTCAGCCGCAGGCCGTCGGGGAGGCGGCAGCGGGCCAGGTGGAGGTCGCCGGTGGTGGACAGCCGGGAGGCCTCCAGGCGGGGGATCAGGCAGCTCACGAAGCGCAGCGTGGACGCCGCCGCCTCCGAGATCAGGACCTTGTGCTCGAAACGGCAGCCCTGCAGCTCGACGTAGTCGTCGATGGCGCCGCCGGCCAGGTCCAGCCAGCCGGTGACCAGCACGCCGCTGAAGCGCAGCGAGGCGACGCGCCCGGGGGCCGGCGTCGGACCGGCCAGCAGCAGGTGCGCGAGCACCTCGGCGCGGACGGTGCGCCGGGGGTCCCAGACCGCGTCGCCGAAGGGGTCGTCGGTGTCGGATTCGCCACTGCGCAGGTCCAGGATCTCGCCCTGGCGGTAGGCCTCCCAGAGCTGCTGCTCGGTATCGGTCCAGCCTTCCGGAGCGCGCTCCGCCATGGTTTCCCCCGTCCCCCGGTCGTCTCGCCTTTCGTATCACGGACTGAAATGCGGGACCAGCCGTTCCGGCCACTCCTTACACTGGGTGGCGTGATCTCTCGAATCGACCTCCGCGGCTCGCTGGACGACCCGCGTGACCTGCTGCCCCGTGCCGAGTTCGACGTCGCGGCCGCCCTGGAGAAGGTGCGCCCGATCGCCGAGGACGTGCACCATCGCGGGGTCGCGGCGCTGATCGAGATCACCGAACGCTTCGACGGCGTCCGCCTGGAGTCCACCCGGGTGCCGGCCGAGCAGCTGACCGAGGCCCTCGCGGCGCTCGACCCGAAGGTGCGCGCCGCGCTGGAGGAGTCGATCCGCCGCGCCCGCGCCGTGCACGCCGACCAGCGCCGCACCGGGCACACCACCCGGGTGGTACCGGGCGGCACGGTCACCCAGCGCTGGGTGCCGGTCGAGCGGGTCGGCCTGTACGTGCCGGGCGGGCTGGCGGTCTACCCGTCCTCCGTGGTGATGAACGTGGTGCCGGCCCAGGAGGCGGGCGTTGCGCGCATCGCCGTCACCTCCCCGCCGCAGAAGGAGTTCGGGGGCCGCGTCCACCCGACCATCCTGGCGGCCTGCGCGCTGCTCGGCGTCGACGAGGTCTACTCCGTCGGCGGGGCCCAGGCCGTCGCGATGTTCGCCCTCGGCACCGAGGAGTGCGAGCCGGTGAACATGGTGACCGGCCCGGGCAACATCTACGTGGCCGCCGCCAAGCGCTACTTCGCCGGCCGGATCGGCATCGACTCCGAGGCCGGACCGACCGAGATCGCCGTCCTCGCCGACGACAGCGCGGTGCCCTCCGACGTCGCCGCCGACCTGATCAGCCAGGCCGAGCACGGCCCGACGTCGGGCTCGGTGCTGGTCACCGACTCCCCGGCGCTGGCCGACGCGGTCGAGGCCGAACTGGCCGTGCAGGTCGCGAGGACCAAGCACACCGAGCGGGTCGCCGAGGCACTGGGCGGCAAGCAGTCCGGCATCATCCTGGTCGACGACCTGACCCAGGGCCTCGCCGTCGTCAACGCCTACGCGGCCGAACACCTGGAGATCCAGACCCGCGACCCGCACGCGGTCGCCGACCGGGTCGTCAACGCGGGCGCGATCTTCATCGGCCGCTGGACCCCGGTCTCGCTGGGCGACTACGCGGCCGGCTCCAACCACGTGCTGCCCACCGGCGGCTGCGCCTGCCACTCCTCCGGACTGTCCGTGCAGACCTTCCTGCGCGGCGTCCAGGTCGTCGAGTACGACCGCGACGCGCTCGCCGACGTCGCCGCGCACGTGGTCAACCTGGCCGACGCCGAAGACCTCCCCGGGCACGGGGACGCGATCAAGGCACGCTTCGACTGGACGGTGCCCGGCTCGTGACCCAGCAGACCCGCATCGACGACCTCCCCATCCGGGACGAGCTGCGCGGCCAGTCCCCCTACGGCGCACCGCAGCTCGACGTACCCGTCCAGCTCAACACCAACGAGAACCCGTACCCGCTGCCCGAGGAGCTGGTGGCCCGGATCGCCGAGCGCGTCGCCGAAGCCGCCCGCACCCTGAACCGCTACCCGGACCGGGACGCGGTCGAGTTGCGCGAGGGCCTCGCCGCCTACCTGACCCGCACCACCGGCTTCCCCGTCGTCCGCGAGCAGGTGTGGGCCGCCAACGGCTCCAACGAGGTGCTCCAGCAGCTGCTGCAGACCTTCGGCGGCCCCGGCCGCAGCGCGCTCGGCTTCGAGCCCTCCTACTCGATGCACGCGCTGATCTCCCGGGGCACCGGCACCGCCTGGATCTCCGGCCCGCGCAACGACGACTTCACCATCGACGTCGAGGCCGCCCTCGCCGCGATCGCCGAACACCGGCCGAACGTCGTCTTCATCTGCTCGCCCAACAACCCGACCGGCACCGCCGTCGGCGCCGACACCGTGCTGCGGCTCTACGAGGCCGCGCAGGCCGCCCGGCCCAGCCTGGTCGTCGTCGACGAGGCGTACGTCGAGTTCTCGCACCGCGCCTCGCTGCTGCCGCTGATCGAGGGCCGCCCCAACCTCGTGGTCAGCCGCACCATGTCCAAGGCCTTCGGCGCGGCCGGGCTGCGCCTGGGCTACCTGGCCGGCGACCGTGCGGTGGTCGACGCCGTCCAGCTGGTCCGCCTGCCCTACCACCTGTCCGCCGTCACCCAGGCCACCGCGCTGGCCTGCCTGGAGCACACCGACACCCTCCTCGGCTACGTCGGCCGGCTCAAGGAGGAGCGCGACCGGCTGGTCGACGCACTGCGCGCCATGGGCCTGGAGGTGACCGACTCGGACGCCAACTTCGTCCAGTTCGGCCGCTTCACCGACACCCACGCCGTCTGGCGGGCCATCCTCGACCAGGGCGTCCTGGTCCGCGACAACGGCGTGCCCGGATGGCTGCGCGTCACCGCCGGCACCCCCGCCGAGAACGACGCCTTCCTGGACGCCGTCCGCAGAGTCAGCAAGGAGCTGTAACCCCCATGTCCCGCATCGGACGCGTCGAACGCACCACCAAGGAGACCTCCGTCCTGGTCGAGATAGACCTCGACGGCACCGGCAGGACCGACATCTCCACCGGCGTCGGGTTCTACGACCACATGCTCGACCAGCTCGGCCGGCACGGACTGTTCGACCTCACCGTCAAGACCGACGGCGACCTGCACATCGACACCCACCACACCATCGAGGACACCGCCCTCGCGCTCGGCGCCGCCTTCAGGCAGGCGCTCGGCGACAAGGTCGGCATCTACCGCTTCGGCAACTGCACGGTGCCGCTGGACGAGTCGCTCGCCCAGGTCACCGTCGACCTCTCCGGCCGGCCCTACCTGGTGCACACCGAGCCCGAGGGCATGGCGCCGATGATCGGCAGCTACGACACCACGATGACCCGGCACATCCTGGAGTCCTTCGTGGCCCAGGCACAGGTCGCGCTGCACGTCCACGTGCCGTACGGGCGCAACGCCCACCACATCGTGGAGTGCCAGTTCAAGGCGCTGGCCCGCGCGCTGCGCTACGCCGCCGAGCGCGACCCGCGCGCGGCCGGCATCCTCCCCTCGACCAAGGGTGCGCTGTGAACAACACCGCGATGATCCTCATCTTCGTCGGCCTCTTCCTGGCCGGCGGGGTGATCTCCTTCTGGAAGCAGAAGCAGTCGAAGGGCGTCATCCTGGTGCTCGCCTTCGGCGCCGTGATGTGCCTGACCTCCGGCCTCCTGCGCCTGTAGACCCGCCCCGCCGTGAAGAGACTGGACACCTGAACATGGGCAAGAACGTCGTCGTCCTCGACTACGGCTCCGGCAACCTCCGCTCCGCGCAGCGCGCCCTGGAACGGACCGGGGCGAACGTCACGGTCAGCTCCGACTACGACACCGCGATGGCCGCGGACGGCCTGCTCGTCCCCGGCGTGGGCGCCTTCGAGGCCTGCATGCGCGGGCTGAAGTCGGTCCGCGGGGACTGGATCATCGACCGCCGTCTCGCCGGCGGCCGCCCGGTCATGGGCATCTGCGTCGGCATGCAGATCCTCTTCGAGAAGGGGGTCGAGCACGGCGTGGAGACGGCCGGCTGCGACGAGTGGCCGGGCACCGTCGAGCCGCTGGACGCCCCGGTCGTCCCGCACATGGGCTGGAACACCGTGGACGTGCCCGAGGGCAGCCGGATGTTCGCCGGCCTCGACCCCGAGACCCGCTTCTACTTCGTGCACTCCTACGGGGTGCGGCACTGGGAGCTGGAGACCCACAGCGCGCGGATCAACCCGCCGCTGGTCACCTGGGCCACGCACGGGCAGCCGTTCGTCGCGGCCGTCGAGAACGGCCCGCTCTGGGCCACCCAGTTCCACCCCGAGAAGTCCGGCGACGCCGGCGCAGCCCTGCTGACCAACTGGGTCAACACCCTCTGACGAGCTGAAAGTTGTATTGATGAGCCGCCTCGAACTGCTTCCCGCCGTCGACGTCCGCGACGGCCGGGCCGTCCGCCTGGTCAAGGGCGCCTCCGGCACCGAGACCTCCTTCGGCGAGCCGCTGGCCGCCGCCCTCGCCTGGCAGAACGCCGGCGCCGAGTGGCTGCACCTGGTCGACCTCGACGCCGCCTTCGGGACGGGCAGCAACTACGAGCTGCTGCGCGACGTCACCGGCCGGCTGGACATCAAGGTCGAGCTGTCCGGCGGCATCCGCGACGACGAGTCGCTCGCCCGCGCCCTCGCCACCGGCTGCACCCGCGTCAACCTCGGCACCGCCGCCCTGGAAGCCCCCGAGTGGGTCGCCAAGGCCATCTCCGAGCACGGCGACAAGATCGCCGTCGGCCTCGACGTCGTCGGCACCACCCTGCGCGGCCGCGGCTGGACCCGCGACGGCGGTCAGCTCTTCGAGGTGCTGGAGCGCCTCGACCGGGAGGGCTGCGCCCGCTACGTCGTCACCGACGTCAACCGCGACGGCACCCTGACCGGCCCCAACCTGCAGCTGCTGCGCGACGTCTGCGCCGCCACCGACCGCCCGGTGGTCGCCTCCGGCGGCGTCTCCTCGCTGGACGACCTGCGGGCCATCGCCACCCTCGTCGGTGAGGGTGTCGAGGGCGCCATCGTGGGCAAGGCACTCTACGAGCAGAAGTTCACCCTCGAAGAGGCCCTGGAGGCGGTTTCAGGATGACGGAAGGTCGGATCGTACGCGGCGAGGCGGCACGCGACGAGGCGGTGCTCGGTGAGACCGTGCACGGCGGGGTCGTGCACGGCGGGGTCGTGCGTGGCCGGGTCGGTGGATTCTCCCCCTGGGAGGACGAGTTCGGGTACTCCCGGGCCGTCGCCGCAGGCGACCACGTGCACGTCGCCGGCACCACCGCCTGGGTGGACGGCCGGATCGAGCACGAGGGCGACCCGTACCGGCAGACCCTCGCCGCGTTCGGCGTCGGCCTCACGGCCCTGGCCGCGTACGGTCTGACCGCGGACGACGTGGTCCGCACCCGGATGTACATCACCCACGTCCGCGACGCCGAGGAGGTGGGCCGCGCCCACCACGAACTCTTCGACGCCGCACGCCCGGTGGCCACCATGGTGGTGGTCGAGGGACTGATCGACTCCCGGATGATGGTCGAGATCGAGCTCGACGCGTACCGCTCCGGGCTGGCAAAGACCCTGGAAGGCCAACAGCCGTGACCCTCGCCGTACGTGTCATCCCCTGCCTCGACGTGGACGCCGGGCGGGTGGTGAAGGGCGTCAACTTCCAGAACCTGCGCGACGCCGGCGACCCGGTCGAGATGGCCAAGCTCTACGACGCCGAAGGCGCCGACGAACTGACCTTCCTCGACATCACCGCCTCGTCGGGCGACCGGGAGACCACCTACGACGTGGTCCGCCGCACCGCCGAGCAGGTCTTCATCCCGCTCACCGTCGGCGGCGGCATCCGCGCCGTCGACGACGTCGACAAGCTGCTGCGGGCCGGCGCCGACAAGGTGGGCGTCAACACCGCCGCCATCGCCCGGCCGGAACTCGTCCGGGAGATCGCCCGGCGGTTCGGCCGACAGGTCCTGGTGCTCTCCGTCGACGCCCGGCGCTGCCCGCCCGGCGTGGAGACCGCATCCGGCTACGAGGTCACCACGCACGGCGGACGCCAGGGCACCGGCCTCGACGCCGTCGAATGGGCCGGCCGCGCGGCCGAACTGGGCGCCGGCGAGATCCTGCTCAACTCCATGGACGCCGA
This sequence comes from Kitasatospora sp. NPDC059599, assembly GCF_042735125.1. Classification (NCBI taxonomy): domain Bacteria; kingdom Bacillati; phylum Actinomycetota; class Actinomycetes; order Kitasatosporales; family Streptomycetaceae; genus Kitasatospora; species Kitasatospora sp. NPDC059599. The sequence goes on from NZ_JBHWCL010000158.1 coordinate 10,062, forward strand.
CGGCACCAAGGACGGCTACGACCTGGAGATGATCCGGGCCGTGCGCAAGACCGTCTCCGTCCCGGTGATCGCCTCCGGCGGGGCCGGCAAGCTCGCCGACTTCGCCCCCGCCGTCGACGCCGGCGCGGACGCCGTGCTCGCCGCCAGCGTCTTCCACTTCGGGGACCTGCGGATCGGCGACGTCAAGGGCGCCCTGCGGGAGGCCGGCCACCCGGTGCGGTGACCGCCCCGCTACGGACGTGCGAGGGCCCGCGGTTCCCGGAACCGCGGGCCCTCGTCGTGCGTGCCCGTGCGTCTCGTGCGTCTCGTGCCCGTGCGCGCTCGTGCGTGCCCGTGCGTGCCCGTGCGTCTCGTGCTCGTGCGCCGCGCGCTCAGGACTGCCGCGGCTCGCCCTTGATCAGCGCGAACGGCGCGCCGTTCGGATCCGCCAGCCAGGCCAGCCGGCCGACGTTCTCCACGTCCGCGGCGGGCATCAGCACCGAGCCGCCGGCCGCCGTCGCCCGGGCGATCACCGCGTCCACGTCGGAGGCCGCGAAGTACGGCGTCCACGCGGACGGCTGCTCCGGGGACATCGTCGGGGCGATGCCGCCGAAACTGGCGTCCTGCTGGTCGCCCTCGGCGGTGGAGACCACCCGGTAGGTCATGCCCGGCGACGGCTCGAAGTTCTCCACCCGCCAGCCGAACAGCTTCTCGTAGAAGGCGAACGCGACGTCCGGGCCCGAGGTGTGCAGCTCGGACCAGACCAGCGTGCCGTCCTCGGAGACGACGTCCAACCCCTTGGTGTCGCCCGCCTGCCACACCGCGAACTCGGCACCCAGCGGATCGGTGAGGGCGGCGAACCGGCCCGCCTGCATGACGTCCGTCGGCGGCACCCGGACCGTCGCCCCGGCCTGCTCGGCGGCCTTCACGGTCGCGTCCACGTCGTCGGTGCGGAAGTACGTCGTCCAGGCCGACCGCGCCCCCTGGTCGAGGTTGCCGATCGCGCCCACGGTCCTGCCGTTCAGCTGGAGGAAGCCGTAGCCGCCGGTCTCGGGGACCTCGTGGAAGACCCAGCCGAAGACGTCGGCGTAGAACCTCGCCGTGGCCGAGATGTCCGGGCTGCCGAGGTCGATCCAGCAGGGGGAGCCGGCGGGGAAGTCGGTGGTGAGCATGGAGTGGTGCCCCTTCGACGGAGAGTGACCGGGGCGGTTCCGTCGGGCGCGCGCACGCCCCCACCCCGGCCACCTGCGAGTCTGCACCCGGGCACCGACATCCGCAGCCGGGAGGCGGCCGCCCCGGGTCCGGGCGGGTCGGGGCGATGCGTCAGACGTGGGGACGAACCGAGGCACGGGGGCCGGTTCGGAGGCGTCACCGACGATCCCGGAAGAGGGCCCGTCGCTGCGGCTCGGGGCGGCGTCGCCGCTTCGGTGGGGGCGAAGCGGCGACGGGCGAGCGGCGGTGGCCGGTGGGGGCGGATCTTCGGGGACGGGGACGACGTCCGGTTCGCTCAGGGCAGCGGGAGGACGTGGCGGAGGGCTTCGACGGCGTCGGGGTCGCCGTCGACGGTCAGGGTGGTGCGGGCGCCGCGGCCGTAGGTGAAGAGGACCAGTTCGCCGGGCTCGCCGGTGAGGTGGACGGTGGGGGTGCCGGCCGGGCCGACGGTGAGGGAGCGGCCGTCGGGGTGGGTGAGGACCAGGCGGACGGGGGAGCGGCGGCCGGCCTCGAAGCGGGCGATCATGGGGAGTCGGCGCCACAGGGCCTCGGCGCGGCCGGGCGGCAGGGGCTGGGGCGTCGGGTCCCCGGTGGCGCGCAGGACGTCCTCGGCGTGCACGAAGTACTCGACGGTGTTGGCCGCCTCGTCCGCGCCGGGCAGGGCGAAGGGCGAGTACACCGGCGGGCCGGAGCGGAACAGCCGCAGCAGTTCCTCGTAGGGTCGCGCGGCGTAGTCGTCCTGGACCCGCCGGGTCCGGGCGGCCAGGGCGGCGATCCGGATGCCGGCCGCCGCGTCGGGCCGGTGTTCCCGGATCACCAGGTGGGCGGCGAGGTCCCGGGTGGTCCAGCCGGCGCAGAGGGTGGGGGCGTCAGGACCGGCGGCGGCCAGGAGTTCGGTGAGGCGGTGGCGTTCGGCGAGGGCGTGGTTCGACATGGCGTCAGCCTAGAGCGGCGCGTTACGGGCGGAGGTGGCCGGTGAGCTTGGGGCCGTTCTGCTTGTTGCTGCCGGTCAGGGTGCAGGTGTAGTCCCGCCAGCCCTGCTGGTAGTTGACCAGGGCCGGGCCGAACTGCCGTCCGTAGTAGGTCTTCCCGTCGCCCTGCCTGGCCTTGGCGGCGGCCTCGGCCTCCTTGCAGCCGTCCCGCATGGCGAGGGCGATCGGGACCTCGCCGGTCAGGTTGTCGGCGAGTTTGAGGTCGGCGATCACCTCGCCGTCGTGGTCGCCGGTGCAGGGGCGCTCCTCGGCCCTGGTGATGACCGGGCTCAGCTGCGGGTGGTCGAAGCAGGTGCCGACCGGGAAGAAGGCGTAGGGCGGTTGCGGCTTGGTCGGGGTGGGCGTCGGGGTCGGGGTGGGCGTCGGGGTGGCCGTGGGGGTGGGCGGGGGCGGGGCGGCGGCACGTCTGGTGTCGTCCGGCCAGAGCGCGGCGGTGGCGACCACCGCGAGCAGGACGACCAGTACGGCGATGACGGTGAGGACCAGGCCGCGGGACGGGTGGGAGGCGGCGGCTGCGGGCGGCTGCTCGGGGGTCATGGCCACGAGGATGGCCCACGAAGGGGCCGCCCGGCAGGCGGTTGGCCGAACTCACCCCGGACGGACGGCCCCGGCGACCGCGGGTCGGACGGACCGGCCGCCCCGGCCGGGCGGACTGACACAATGGGCCGCATGTCCACCACACCCGCCACTCCCGGCACCACCGCCCTGGCTCCCGAGATCGCCGCCCGCCTCAAGCGCACCGAGGACGGTCTGCTCCCGGCCATCGCGCAGCAGTACGACACCGGCGAGGTGCTGATGCTCGGCTGGATGGACGACGAGGCGCTGCACCGCACCCTGACCACGGGCCGCTGCACCTACTGGAGCCGCAGCCGCAGCGAGTACTGGGTGAAGGGCGACACCTCCGGCCACGTCCAGGCGGTCAGGTCGGTGGCCCTGGACTGCGACGGCGACACCCTGCTGGTGAAGGTCGACCAGACCGGAGCGGCCTGCCACACCGGCGACCGCACCTGCTTCGACGCCGACGTGCTCCCGCTCTCCTGATCCACCTCCCACCACCCACGCCAGAACTCCAGAAGGTGCCGCCCCGCATGGACCTCGAAGCCTTCCGCAAGCTCGCCGTCGACACCCGGGTCATCCCGGTCACCCGCAGGCTCCTCGCGGACGGCCTCACCCCGATCGGCCTGTACCGCAGCCTCGCCGAGGAGCGGCCCGGCACCTTCCTGCTGGAGTCCGCCGAGCAGGGCCGCAGTTGGTCGCGCTACTCCTTCGTCGGCGTGCGCAGCGCCGCCGTGCTCACCGCGGACCAGGAGGGCAACGCCCGCTGGCTCGGCACCCCGCCGGTCGGCATCCCCACCACCGGCGATCCGCTGCAGGTGCTGCGGGCCGCCCTGGAGGCGCTGCACACCCCGCGGCACCCCGACGACGGCCTGCCGCCGCTCACCGGCGGCCTGGTCGGCTACCTCGGCTACGACGTCGTCCGCCGCCTGGAGAAGCTGCCCGACCTCAACCCGGACGACCTCAAGCTGCCCGAGCTGACGATGCTGCTGGCGACCGACCTCGCGGTGCTCGACCACGCCGACGGCACGGTGCTGCTGATCGCCAACGCCGTCAACCACAACGACCTGGCCAGCGGCGTCGACGAGGCCTACGCGGACGCGGTGGGCCGCCTGGACGCGATGGAGGCCGACCTGGTCAAGCCGGTCGACCCGGGCCTGGCCACCTTCACCCCGGCCGGCCCCGGCGAGGTGAACTCGCCGTTCGGGGGCGCGCCCTACCGCGCGGCGGTGGACGACATCAAGGAGCGGATCCGGGCCGGCGAGGCGTTCCAGGTGGTGCCCTCGCAGCGCTTCGAGGCGCCCTGCCCGGCCACCGCGCTGGACGTCTACCGGGTGCTGCGCACCACCAACCCCAGCCCGTACATGTACCTGTTCCGCTTCCCCGGGCCGGACGGCACCGCCGAGGGCGGCTTCGACGTGGTCGGTTCCAGCCCGGAGGCGCTGGTCAAGGTCACCGACGGCGAGGCGATGCTGCACCCGATCGCCGGCACCCGGCACCGCGGCGCCACCCCGCACGAGGACGCGGCGCTGGCCGCCGAACTGCTCGCCGACCCCAAGGAGCGGGCCGAGCACCTGATGCTGGTGGACCTCGGCCGCAACGACCTCGGGCGGGTCTGCGAGCCGGGCAGCGTCGAGGTGGTCGACTTCATGCAGATCGAGCGCTACAGCCACGTGATGCACATCGTCTCCACCGTCACCGGCAGGGTCGCGCCCGGGCGGACCGCCTTCGACGTGCTCACCGCCTGCTTCCCGGCCGGCACCCTCTCCGGCGCCCCCAAGCCGCGGGCGATGCGGATCATCGAGGAGCTGGAGCCCACCCGCCGCGGCCTGTACGGCGGCTGCGTCGGCTACCTGGACTTCGCCGGGGACTCCGACACCGCGATCGCGATCCGGACGGCGGTGCTGCGCGAGGGCACGGCGTACGTGCAGGCGGGCGCGGGCGTCGTCGCCGATTCCGACCCGCACGGCGAGGACACCGAGTGCCGCAACAAGGCGGCCGCCGTGCTGCGGGCCGTCGCCACCGCCAATACGCTGCGGAGGCCGGAACTGTCCTGAGGCGTGAGGGAGGCGGCCGGGATGCCCGAGGTGCCGTACGACGAGCTGCGCTGGGAGGTCGTGCTGAGCGCCGCGGGGCAGCTCGGTGAGCAGCCGGCGGGCCACGGCCGGGTGCTGTCCGGGGTGGCGGTCGAGTTCCCGGCGGCACCCGGCGGCTCCGCCCCGGACGTGACCGTGTTCGCCCCCGACGTGACCGTGCTCGCCCGGGACGCGGTGCGGGGCGGGCGGGGCCGGTTCGGCGCGGCCGGGGTGGAGGCGGTGCTGGAGGTGGCCCGGCCCGGCCTGGCGGAGGCCGGACGGGCGTACGCGCGCAGCGGCGTGCCGTTCTACCTGGTGGTCGACCCGGCGGCGGCGGTCTGCACCGTGCACACCGCGCCGGCCCCCGAGGGGGTGTACCGGGAGGCCGAGCGGGTGCCGTTCGGCAACGACCTGTTCCTGCCGCTGGGCGGGCGGACGGTGGTGCTGCGGACGGACCCGTTCCCCACCCCGGGTACGGACCCGGGTGTCGGCCGGGGGATAGTGGACGGGTGAGCGCTGACCAGACCCCCGCCCCCGCCGCCCCCAGCCGCCGCACGCTCGGCGTGATGCTGCTGCTGACCGTGCTGAGCGCGGTGCTGGTGCTGACCGCGGCCGGGCGGACCTGGGCCGAGGGCCGGGCCGGCACCCTGGACGTCTCCGTCACCGGCGGCGCGATCTCCGAACTGCCCGGTGGGCTGGCCCTGGTGGGCCTCGCCGCGGCCGTCGCGGTGTTCGCGGTGCGGGGCGCCGGGCGGATCGCGGTCGGTGCGCTGACCCTGCTCGCCGGGATCGGCGCGGCCGCCGCCTCGGTCGCCGGGGCGGGGGACACCGCCGCGCTGGACGGCGAGGCCGCCCGCAAGCTCGCCCTCAGCGGTTCGGCGGCCACCGAGGTGTCGCACACCGCCTGGCCCTGGGTCGCGCTGGTCGGCGGCGTACTGCTCGCCCTCGCCGGACTCCTCACCCTGCGCTACGGCCGCGGCTGGCCCGCCATGGGCAGCCGCTACGAGGCCCCGACCCGCAAGGCCCCGGCCCGGGCGGACACCCCGGGCGACCTGTGGAAGGCCCTGGACCGCGGCGAGGACCCCACGGCCGGCTAGGCCCTGCCCGGCCCCGTACGGCCCCTGCGGCCCCCGTTCGCACCCGCGGCGCACATGTGACGCGATAGACCCGCCACCCGCTTTGGGTCGCCGGTGTGTGGCCCGGCACAATGGAACCCGTCAACCCGCCGGCGGCCCCGCAGGCCCGGCCGGGCCCCGAGAGCCAAGGAGCACCACTCAGATGGCAGCAGCAGCACACGGCCACACCCCCGCCGCCTGGACCGGCGTCGTCATCTCCTTCGTCGGCTTCGCCATCGCGGGCGTCGCGATGATCCTGCCGTCGGTGCTGCTCGTCTGCGCGGGCCTGGCGGTCGTCGTGGTCGGCGGCGTGGTCGGCAAGGCCATGTCGATGGCCGGCATGGGCCAGCAGCCGAGCGCCAACGTCTACAAGTCGGCCGAGGAGCAGACCGCGGCCCGCGAGGCCCGCGTCGCCGTCGCCGCCTGACGACCGGCCCTCCGCAGGACACGCCTCCCCTCCGGGAGCGCCGTCGTCCGGCACGCCTTTCGCACAACCGAACGGCGGGCGCGTCGCGCCCGCCGTTTCGTCGTTCCCGGGTCCCGGCGCGGGCAGAATCGGGGCGTGAACGCCGCCCCCACCGCCTCCGTCCCGCCGCCCGTGCTGCGCCGGCTGGGCCCGCCGCTGGCCGCGCTCGCGGCGGTGGCCGTCCCCGCCGCGTACGTCGCCGTGGTGGACCCCGACAGCCCCGGGCACTACCCGGACTGTCCGTTCCTGACCGCCACCGGCTGGTGGTGCCCCGGCTGCGGGGGGCTGCGCTGCGTCCACGCGCTCAGCCACGGGGACCTCACCTCGGCCCTGCACGACAACGCCGCCGCCGTCCTGCTGTTCGGTGTGCTGGGGGTGTTCTGGCTGCGCTGGGCCTGGGCCGCGCTGACCGGCGGGCCGGCGCCCCGGGTCACCGTCGGGGGCCGCCGCTGGGTGCTGATCGCGCTGCTCGTGCTGGTCTTCACGGTGGTGCGGAACTCGCCGGTCGGAGCCGGTCTGGCGCCGCCGCTGGTCTGACCGCCGGGCCCGCCCCGGGGCGGGTGGAGGAGCGGTGAAGCCGCAGTTGAGGGCCGCCGGAGCGGGCGTCCGGTCCGCGAGACGCGTGCCGGGCGGATGCGCCCCGCGCTCCCGGGTGCCGATACCATCGAAGTGCCGGCGGGCCACTGCCCGCCCGGCTCTCGCTGGCCAACTGGCAGAAAAGATGGGGGCTCCTGAGTGAGTGTGCTCGACTCGATCATCGAAGGGGTCCGCGAGGACCTCGCCAAGCGGCAGGCCGTCGTCTCCCTGGACGCGCTGAAGGAGCGCGCGGCCAAGGTCCCGGAGGCCAAGGACGGCGTCGCCGCCCTCAAGGGCGACGGGGTCCGGGTGATCTGCGAGGTGAAGCGCTCCAGCCCCTCCAAGGGCGCCCTGGCCTCGATCGCCGATCCGGCCGCCCTGGCGCGCGACTACGCGGCCGGCGGTGCCGCCGCGATCAGCGTGCTGACGGAGGAGCGCCGCTTCGGCGGTTCGCTGGCCGACCTGGACGCCGTCCGGGCCGCGGTGGACACCCCGCTGCTGCGCAAGGACTTCATCGTCACGTCGTACCAGCTGTGGGAGGCCCGTGCGCACGGCGCCGACCTCGCGCTGCTGATCGTCGCGGCGCTCGACCAGCCGGCTCTGGAGTCGCTGATCGAGCGCGCCGTGTCGATCGGCCTCACCCCGCTGGTCGAGGTGCACGACGAGGAGGAGATCAAGCGCGCGGTCGACGCCGGGGCGCGGATCATCGGCGTCAACGCCCGCAACCTGAAGACCCTCGAAGTGGACCGCAACACCTTCGAGAACGTCGCCCACGCCATTCCGGACGGCATCGTCAAGATCGCCGAGTCGGGTGTCCGCGGCCCGCTGGACGTGATCAACTACGCCAACCTCGGCGCCGACGCGGTGCTGGTCGGCGAGTCCCTGGTGACCGGCAAGGACCCGCGCGCCGCGGTCGCCGACCTGGTCGCCGCCGGGGCCCACCCCGCCGTCCGGCACAAGGACTGACACAGCCCGATGAAGATCGCCGCCCGACTCGCCCCCGGTTGCCGCCCGCGCGGCTGCCGCGCACCCGCACGCCGGGTGCTGGGGCGTCGGGTGCGGTACGTGATCGGCTGCGAGCCCGGGCAGGTGCCGGGGCGGCGATGGCGGGTGGCGCACGGCTGACGCCGGCCGGCCGCTGGGACCAGCGGACCGCCGGAGCAGGCCGATCAGACGTCACTGTCGTCCAACTCCCCAAGGGAAACCACCATGTCCGAGAAGGACTACCTGCACGGCGCCCAGGTGCCGGACGCGCGCGGATACTTCGGCGCGTACGGCGGCCGCTTCATCCCCGAGGCGCTGGTCGCCGCGGTCGAGCAGGTCGCCGAGGAGTACGAGAAGGCCAAGGCCGATCCGGCCTTCACCGCCGAACTCGACGCGCTGCTCAAGGACTACACCGGCCGTCCGAGCCCGCTGACCGACGTGCACCGCTTCTCCGCCGAGGCGGGCGGCGCGCGGGTCCTGCTCAAGCGCGAGGACCTCAACCACACCGGCTCGCACAAGATCAACAACGTGCTGGGCCAGGCCCTGCTCACCAAGCGGATGGGCAAGACCCGGATCATCGCCGAGACCGGCGCCGGCCAGCACGGCGTCGCCACCGCCACCGCCTGCGCGCTCTTCGGCTTCGACTGCACCATCTACATGGGCGAGGTCGACACCCAGCGCCAAGCGCTGAACGTCGCCCGGATGCGCATGCTCGGCGCCGAGGTGATCGCCGTCACCTCCGGCAGCCGCACCCTGAAGGACGCCATCAACGAGGCGTTCCGCGACTGGGTCGCCAACGTGGACTCCACCCACTACCTGTTCGGCACCGTCGCCGGGCCCCACCCCTTCCCGATGATGGTCCGCGACTTCCACCGGATCATCGGCATCGAGGCGCGGCAGCAGGTCCTCGACCGGACCGGGCGGCTGCCCGACGCCGTCGTCGCCTGCGTCGGCGGCGGCTCCAACGCGATGGGCATCTTCCACGAGTTCATCCCGGACGCCGACGTGCGCCTCATCGGCTGCGAGGCGGCCGGCGAGGGCGCCGAGACGCCCCGGCACGCGGCGACCCTGACCAAGGGCGACCCGGGCGTGCTGCACGGCTCCCGGACGTACGTCCTCCAGGACGAGGACGGGCAGACGATCGAGTCGCACTCGATCTCGGCCGGCCTCGACTACCCGGGCGTCGGCCCGGAGCACGCCTGGCTGAAGGACACCGGACGGGCCGAGTACCGGCCGGTCACCGACGACGCCGCGATGCAGGCGCTGCGGCTGCTGTCCCGCACCGAAGGCATCATCCCGGCCATCGAGAGCGCCCACGCGCTCGCCGGGGCCCTGGAGCTCGGCCGCGAACTCGGGCCGGAGGCCACCATCCTGGTCTCCCTCTCCGGACGCGGCGACAAGGACATGCACACCGCCGCCGAGTACTTCGGCCTGTACGACGAGCCGGGCGCCGGCTCCGCCGGCACCGCCCAGGGGGGTAAGTGACCATGGCTTCCAAGCTCAGCGGGATCCTGGCGGCCGCCAAGGCCGAGGACCGGGCCGCACTGGTCGGCTACCTGCCGGCCGGCTTCCCGACCGTCGACGGCGGCGTGCGGGCGATCAACGCGCTGATCGAGGGCGGCTGCGACGTCGTCGAGGTCGGCCTGCCGCACTCCGACCCCGTGCTCGACGGCGCCGTCATCCAGACCGCCGACGACATCGCGCTGCGCGGCGGCGTGCTGATCAAGGACGTGCTGCGCACCGTCCAGGAGGTCGCCTCCGCGCACCCCGAAGCGGCGGTGCTGGTGATGACCTACTGGAACCCGGTCGACCGCTACGGCGTGGCGCGCTTCGCCGCCGACCTGGCGGCCGCCGGCGGGGCCGGCTGCATCCTTCCGGACCTGCCGGTGGAGGAGTCCGAGGAGTGGCGCAAGGCCGCGGACGCGCACGGGCTCGACACCGTGTTCGTGGTCGCCCCCAGCAGCAAGGACGCACGGCTCGCCGAGGTCACGGCGGCGGGCAGCGGATTCGTCTACGCCGCCGCGGTGATGGGCGTGACCGGCACCCGGTCCGCCGTCGGCTCGCTGGCCGAGGACCTGGTCGCGCGCACCCGCGCCACCACCGACCTGCCGGTCTGCGTCGGGCTCGGAGTCTCCGACGCCCGGCAGGCGGCGGAGGTCGCCCGGTTCGCGGACGGGGTGATCGTGGGCTCGGCGTTCGTGAAGCGGATCCTGGAAGCCGGCGCGGACGAGACGGCGGGGCTGGACGCGGTGCGGGCGCTGGCCGGGGAGCTGGCCCGCGGCGTGCGGAGGCGCTGACGCGCGGCGGAAACGGGTATCGGCGGCCTGCCACTCCTCCGGGGTGGTGGGTCGTCGGCGTTTTCGGGGCGGGGGTCGCTCGGAGGGGGTCGCCCACGGCGAGGGGGCGGGGTGTGGTGTGTTGACTCGGGGGCGGCCCCGAACGGGTGAACAGGGGCGGCGACACGCATCAGCCGGGGTTGACCGGCGTTGAGTGGAGGGACGAGTGCACGGGCGACGTGCACGTGGGTGGCGGAGCGAGCGAAGGGGTGAGCCGGTGCGGGGTTTCCATCAGGCCGTTCTGCTGCGGGCGGCGGCTGCCGCGCTGGCGCTCGGGGCCGCTGTCGGGGTGCACACCGTGGTGGGGCAGGCGTTGGCGAAGCGGGGGGCGGAGCGGGCGGAGCGGGAGGCGGTCGCCTGTGCCGAGGCGGCCCGGTGGGACGCCGTCGAGCGGGCGGAGCACGGGTACCCGGAGTTGTTCGATCCCGGGCGGATGCCGGGGTGCCGCTGACGTACGGGTGTTCGGCGGATTCGGACGAAGTGTCACCCTTCCGGCTTAATTCCTGAATACGGAGAAACCCCCCTTCCTCCCTTACGGTTCGTCAGGAAGTGAACGAGTTTCCCGAGGGGGGTTCCCTGATGGCCGGCCCGGCAGCGCAGCCCGGCGAACCGGCTCCCACGCCGCCGGTGCGACGGCCGGTGCCGGTCTGGAGCGAGTGGGTCGGCACGGTCGCTCGGCTGGGTCTCGCGGTGGTGTGGGGCTGGGCCGGACTGGCCAAGATCGCCGACCCGGCGGAGGCCGCCCAGGCCGTCCGCGCCTACGAGATCCTGCCCGAGAGCCTGGTCAAGCCGATCGGTTACGGCCTGCCCTTCCTGGAGCTGGCGCTCGCGCTGCTGCTGCTGATCGGGCTCGGCGTCCGGCTGGTCGCCGGGATCTCCGCGCTGCTGCTGCTCGCCTTCATCGCCGGGATCGCCTCCGCCTGGGCGCGCGGCATCTCGATCGACTGCGGCTGCTTCGGCGGCGGCGGCCACGTCGACGAGTCCCAGACGAAGTACCTGCAGGAGATCCTGCGCGACACCGGGTTCCTGTTGCTGGCCGGGTGGCTGCTGTGGCGGCCCCGGACCCGGTTCTCGGTGGACGGCTGGCTGGCCAGCTGACCGTCCGGCCCCGCCCCACTCCCATCCCCGCACACGACGAAGGCCCCCCGACCGTGGATGTCAAGGCAATGAGCGAGAAGAACCGAGATGGCAAGCGCACCGCCCGCGAGCGGATGCAGGAGCAGCGGGCGGCCGAGGAGTCCGCCGCCAAGCGCAGGAAGAAGCTGATCGTGGGCGGGGCCGCGCTCGCGGTGATCGCCGCCGCGGTGGTCGTCGGCGTCGTGGTGCAGAACCAGCGCTCCAAGCCGGAGACCCCGACCGCCGCCCCGGCCGGGACCATCGGTGACAAGAACCTGGTCATCCCGGTCGGCGCGGGCAACGCGCCCTCCGTCCTCACCGTCTACGAGGACCCGCGCTGCCCCGCCTGCGGCGCCTTCGAGCGGGAGTTCTCGGCGACCGTCGACCAGTTGGAGGACGCCGGCAAGATCTACACCAACTACCACATCGTGTCGTTCATCGACCGGGCCGTGCCGGGCAAGGGCTCCAAGACCGCCGCCAACGCGCTGGCCTGCGCCCAGGACGCCGGGCACTTCCGCGACTACCACGACGTGCTGTACCGCAACCAGCCGGAGGAGACCAGCGACGCCTTCGGCGACAAGGCCGTCCTGCTCAACCTGGCGAAGCAGGTCAACGGCCTGGACACGCCCGAGTTCCAGGCCTGCGTCAACGACAACAAGTACGGCGGATGGGTGTCCTCGGTGCAGCAGGACTTCGACAAGTCCAGCTACAAGTCGACCCCGACCGTGCTGCTCAACGGCCAGCCGGTCTACCCGAAGAACGGCAGCGAGGAGATCACGCCGGAGAACCTGGCGAAGTGGGTGGACGCCGCCAACCAGGGCAAGCCGCTGGGCACGGCGGGCTCGCACGGCCAGACCCCGGCGCCGACCAGTGCTGCTTCGGAGGCCAACAACCCGTCTCCGGCCGCCGGCTGAGCCCCGTACCCGGCCGTGGGCCGGCCGCCGCGCC
>NZ_JBHWCL010000159.1:0-22164 GCF_042735125.1 Kitasatospora sp. NPDC059599
CGGGGGGGCTGGGGGGGGGCGCGCCGCCCCCGTGGGGGCGGCGGGCCGGGTCGGGGGCCTCCGCACGGGCGGCGGCCCCCGACAGCAACGGTAACGGCAGGGGCTCGAACCGGTGTCCGAGTCGGCCGGTGCCGGGCCGGGCGTTGTCCGCCCGGCCCGGCGGGCCCGTTCCGTTGCCTGGACGAGCGCTCCCGCGAGGCCGTCAGACCGTGACCGACTCCCGGGGCGGGGCCGGTTCGGGGGCGGGCGTCTGCAACTTGCTGCCCTCGACGTCCACGTCGGGAACCAGCCGGTCCAGTCGCCGCGGCAGCCACCAGGCGCGGCGGCCGAGCAGGGCGAGGACGGCGGGGACGATGGTCATCCGGACGACGAAGGCGTCGAAGGCTACGGCCGTGGCGAGCCCCAGGCCCATCATCTTGATCATCGGCTCGCTCATCCCGATGAACCCCGCGAAGACGGCGATCATGATGAACGCGGCGGCGGTGACCACCCGGGCGTTGTGCCGGAAGCCCGTGACGATCGCCTGGTCGGGTTCCTCCCCGTGGACGAAGGCCTCCCGGATCCGGGTGACCAGGAACACCTCGTAGTCCATGGCGAGGCCGAAGACCACACCGATCATGAAGATCGGCATCATGCTCATCACCGGACCGGTCTGCTCCACGCCGATCAGGTCGGCCAGCCAGCCCCACTGGAAGACCGCGACCACGGCGCCGAGGGCGGCTGCCACCGAGAGCAGGAAGCCGAGCGCCGCCTTCAGCGGGACCAGCACGGAGCGGAAGACCACCAGCAGCAGCAGGACGGCGAGGCCGACCACCACGGCGAGGTAGGGCAGCAGCGCGTCGGTGAGCTTCTGCGAGACGTCGATGTTCATCGCCGTCGTACCGCTCACCAGGACCGTCGCGCCGGTGGCCGACTTCAGGGCGGCCGCGTCACCGCGGATGACGTGCACGATGTCCTTGGTCTCGGCCTCGCTCGGGCCGGTCGCCGGTATCGCGTTGAGCAGCGCCGTGTCACCGGCCTTGTTGAACATCGGCGGCGCCACGGTGACGACGCCCGGCAGGGCGGCGAGCTTCTCGGACACCGCGTCCGCCGCCGCCTTCGGGTCAGCGACGCCCTTGGCGTCCACCAGGACGGTCAGCGGGCCGTTGAAGCCCGGGCCGAAGCCCTCGGAGAGCAGGTCGTAGGCGCGGCGCTGGGTGGTGGAGGTCGGCTTGGCCTCGTCACCGGGCAGGCCGAGCCGCAGGTCCAGCGCGGGCGCCGCGAGCACGCCGAGGCCGATCACACCGCCCAGCAGCACCGCGAGCGGGCGGCGCAGCACGAACCGGGCCCAGCGGGCACCGCCGTTCTCCTTCGCCGCCGCGCGCGCCGGATCGCCGCCGGCCTTGCGGGCCTTGCGCGGCAGCACCTTGCGGCCGAGGAAGCCGAGCAGCGCCGGGACCAGGGTGAGCGCGACCAGCACGGCGACGACGACCGTCCCGGCGGCGGCCATGCCCATCTTGGCCAGGATCGGGATGCCGACCACGGAGAGCCCGGCGAGGGCGATCACCACGGTGAGGCCGGCGAACACCACCGCGGACCCGGCGGTGCCGACGGCCCGGCCCGCCGCCTCCTGCTGCGTCCGGCCCTCGGTGAGCTCGGCCCGGTAGCGGGAGACGATGAAGACCGCGTAGTCGATGCCGACCGCGAGGCCGAGCATCATGGCGAGCGTGCCGGTGGTGGCGGACAGGCCGAGGGTGCTGCCGAGGGCGGTGATCAGCGCCATGCCGAGGCCGACGCCGACGATCGCGGTGAGCAGCGGCAGGCCGGCCGCGACCAGCGAGCCGAAGGTGATCACCAGGACGACGGCGGACAGCGCCATGCCGATCGCCTCGCTGCTGCCGCCCGCGTCGGGCTTGGCCATCAGCGCGTTGCCACCGACCTCGACCTTCAGCCCGGCGTCCCGGCCGTGCCGGGCGGCCTGCTCCAGCGCGTCGGTGGCGCCCTTGGAGAGCTCGCCCGCCTTGGCGGAGTAGCTCACGGTCGCGTACGCGGTGGTGCCGTCCTTGGAGACGGCGCCGGCTTTGTACGGGCTGACCGCCGCCGTGACCTGCTCGGCGTGGGCGAGCTCGTCGACCGTCCGCTCGACCGCCTGCTGGTTGGGCCCGGCGGTGATCTTCTGGCCGGAGGGGGCGACGAACACCAGCCGGGCCGAGGCGCCGTCGGCGTGCCCGCCGGGGAAGCGCTCGTTCATCAGATCGAAGGCCTTCTGCGCGTCCGTGCCGGGCATCGCGAAGCCGTCGTCGGGGGCGGCGGGGGCCTTGGCCGCCAGGACTCCGCCGACCGCCAGCACGGCGACCCAGAGGAGGGTCACCAGCCGGCGCCGGACGAAGGCCCATCGGCCCAGGCGGTACAGGAACGTGGCCACGGGAGAGCGGACTCCTTCGGATGCGGTTTTCGCGGTAGGGGCGCGCTGCGGGCGGGCCGTACGTCCCCCGGGGACGCGGTCCGCCGCAGCGTGACCAATCCTTGATCGGCGGCCCCTGCCCCGTCGTCGTCCCGGTGCAGGCCGTTTGCGTACTGCGGACGCAGTACGGCCCTCCCCCGTACGGAGGAGCGCACGCCCCGCATCGGGAGTAGCCCTCCTACCTGCGGAGGAAGCAGCCGGATCACCCGTGCGGGCGGCGACGACGGGCCGCGACCCGGCCGGGCGAAGTAGCGTGATGTGCCTGACCCGACCGCTTTCCGTGCGGTTCGGGAGGATCCGACCCGATCGGTGCTGCTCGCGCAGCCCGCCGCCGGAGGTGCCCCATGGGCGTTCCAGCCGCCCGCATCGTGTTCGACGAGAGCGACCGCGCTGCCGTCGCCGAGGCGGTGACCGAGATGCTCACCACCGGCGCCCTCACCCTCGGTCCGTGGACCGAACGCTTCGAGCAGGCCTTCGCCGCCGAACACGGCGCCTCGCACGCCGTCGCGGTGAGCAGCGGCACGGCCGCGCTGGAGGTGATCCTGCGCACCGTCGACGTCCGGGGCCGCGACGTGGTCGTCCCCGCCGTCTCCTTCTACGCGACCGCCGGCGCGGTGGTCCACGCGGGCGGGCGCCCGGTGTTCGCCGACGTCGACCCGGCCACCCTCGCGCTCTCCCCCGAGACCCTCGCGGCGGCCCTCACCCCGGACACCGCAGCCGTCGTCCTGGTCCACATCGGCGGGCTGGTCACCCCGCAGGTCGACGCCCTGCGGGCGCTCTGCGACCGGCACGGAGTCCCGCTGGTCGAGGACGCCGCCCACGCCCACGGCAGCAGCGTCGACGGACGCGCCGCCGGGACCTTCGGGCTGGCCGCGGCGTTCTCCTTCTACCCGACCAAGGTCACCACCAGCGGCGAGGGCGGCATGATCCTCACCGAGTCGCCGGACCTGCGCGACGAGGCCCGGATCTACCGCGACCAGGGCAAGGGCTCCTTCACCACCAACCACCACGTGCTGCTCGGCTACTCCTGGCGGATGAGCGAGCTCCACGCCGCGGTCGGCGCGGTGCACCTGCGCCGGCTCAAGGAGTTCATCGAGACCCGCCGGGCCGTCGCCCGCCGCTACGACGAGGCGCTGGCCGGACCGGACGGCCCGCAGCCGGTGCTCGAACCGCCCGGGTGCCGCGGCAACTACTACAAGTACGTGGCGCTGCTGCCGCCCGGCACCGACCGCGCGGCGTTCAAGCGGGCGGTCGCCGAGGAGCACGGCGTGCGGCTGTCCGGCGAGGTCTACGACCTGCCGCTGCACCTGCAGCCCGTGTTCGCCCCGTACCGGCGCGGACCGCTGCCCGTCGCCGAGGACGTCTGCGCCCGGCAGATCTGCCTGCCGGTGCACTCCGACATGACGGAGGACGAGGCGGAGCAGGTCATCGAGGCCGTCTCGGCCGTGCACCGGCGGCCGGCCCGATAACCGGCCGCGAGCGAAGGGAGCAAGAACGTGCGGATAGCCGTCACCGGGGGCTGCGGATTCATCGGCTCACACGTCGTCGACCACCTGGTCGCGGCCGGCCACGAAGTCCTCGCGGTGGACACCACCGACAAGTACCTCAACCCCGACGCCGAACACGCGCGGATCGACGTCCTCGACCTGAAGGCCCTCACCTCCGCACTCGCGGGCAGCGAGGTGGTCTACCACCTCGCCGCGATGGCCGACGTCGAACAGATCTCCGCCGACCCGGTCAGGGCCGTGCGGACCAACATCGACGGCACCGAGGCCGTCCTGGAGGCCGCCCGGCGCAGCGGACTCAGCCGGACCGTGCTCGCCAGCACCGTCTGGGTCTACGGCGCCGCCCTCGCCGGCGAGCAACTCGGCGGCGAGGAGCAGGAACTGGACGAGCACGTGCCGATCGAGCTGGAGCACAGCGGCCACCTGTACGTGGCCACCAAGCTCTCCGCCGAGATGCTGGTGCACAGCTACCGCGAGCTGTACGGGCAGCACTTCACCATCCTGCGCTACGGCATCCCGTACGGTCCCCGGATGCGCGACGAACTCGTCGTCGCCCGGTTCGTCCAGGCCGCGCTGGCCGGACGGCCCATCACCATCGCCGGCGACGGGCGGCAGAGCCGCAACTTCGTCTACGTCGAGGACCTCGCCGACGCCCACGTCCGGGCCCTGTCCCCCTCCGCCGAGGACCAGACCTTCGCCCTGGAGGGGTCCACGGCCGTGTCCGTGCGCGACATCGCCGACACCGTCGACGACCTGCTCGGGCCCGTCAGCATCGAGCACATCGGCGGCCGGAAGGCCGACTACACCGGGCGGCGGATCTCCTCCGCCCAGGCCAAACGACTGCTCGGCTGGTCGCCGCAGACCAACTTCGCCGAAGGCGTGCGGCGGTACGCCGACTGGTACCGGAGCGCCACCGGCGCGTCCGCCACCACCTGACCGGGGCCGCCCGATGCCGCACGCCCTGCTGGTCTCCGGCTCGCTCGGCCAGGGCCACGACGTGATGGCCCAGGCCTGCGCGGACTCCCTGCGGGAGCGCGGCTGGACCACCACCACCGTCGACGCGATGGCCCTGCTCGGCGAACGCTCCGGCGCCGCCGGGGAAGCGGTGTTCCGGCGGCTGCTCGACCTGCCCGGGGTGTACGACGCCTTCCACTTCGCGGCGCTGCGGCCGGGCGCCCGGATCGCGCTGCTCGCCGACGCGGCCGCCCGCGCCCGGCTGGTCCCGGCGCTGCGCCGGCTGGTCGAGGCGCAGCGGCCGCAGCTGGTCGTCTCGGTGTTCGCCACCGCGACGTCGGCGGTCAACCGCCTCCAGGAGTGGGGGCAGGGGCGGGAGTTCCGGCACTTCGTGTTCTGCACCGACGTGACGCCGCACCGGCTCTGGGTGCAGGAGGGGACCGACCTGTACCTGGTCACCTCCGAGGTCGCCGCCTGCGCGGTGCGCCGCTACCGGCCGGACGCCGACATCGCCGTCGTGCCCGCGCCGCTGCGGCAGCCGTTCTACCACCCGCCGGAACGAGCCGGGGCGCGGGCCGGGTTCGGCGTGCCGGCGGACGCCCCGTGCGTGCTGCTGATGTCGGGCTCCTGGGGGCTCGGACCGCTCGCCCGGACCGCCGCCTCCCTCGCCGCCGCCGGACCGCACGTGCTCGCGGTGGCCGGGCGCAACCGGGAACTCGAACGCCGGCTGCGGGCCACCGCGCGCCGGCAACCCCGGCTCCACCCGTTCGGCTACACCGACCGGGTCCCCGGGCTGATGACCGCCGCCGACCTCGTCGTCACCAGCTCCGGCGACACCTGCAGTGAAGCCCGCGCGCTCGGCCGGCGCCTGCTGCTCCTCGACGTCGTCCAGGGGCACGGGCGCGACAACCTCCAGCACGAACTCGAACTCGGCCACGCCGACGTCACCTCCGCCCGCCCGGCCGAGGTCGTGCGCAACGCCCTCGCGGCACTGAAGCGTCCCTCCCCCGCCCCCTCGCCCGGAGCCACCCCGGAAGGGTGGCGGACGGGCTTCGGCGAGGCCCTGCGGCGGGTCGGCCTGGCGTAGCCGGACGGCCGGTCAGCGGGTCGGCCTGACGTGCCCGGACGGCGGGACGACCCGGCGTGGCGGGACGGCGGCCCGGGCCACTACCCACCCCTTACCGGTCCTATGCGAATCCTTTACACTCGGCGACGCCCTGCGGCACCGGGTCCTCCCGGGACGCCCGCACCTTCCCGAGGAAGCAGCACTTTGACGCACGATTCGTTCCGGCCGCCCGCGACGCGGGCGTTTCCTCCCCGGACGCCCGCGAACCGGCTGGTACGCGCGGCCGCCCTGGTGTTCGTCCCGCCGGTGGCCGCGGTGTGGCTCTGGCGCTCCCGCCGCCTCCACGTCGCCGTCAAGGTGGCACTGACGGTCCTCTGTGTGCTGGGAACGTTCTTCTGGATCGGCGTCATGACCGGGCCGCCGAAGAAGGACCGGCCGGTCGCGGCTCCGACGGTGGCACCGATGACGACCGCCGCGACTCCGCTGCCCGCGCCCGCGCTCCCGCCCACGTCCGCGCCCACCGAGACGCCCGCCCCGGATTCTTCGCCGGTGGCGACGGAGGCACCGCGTCAGACCCTCATGCCCGAGGTCGGCGGACACACCGCCGTCGAGGCGCGGACCCTGCTGATCGCCGCGGGCCTGACGGCCGATCGGATCCACGAGGTGAGCCGCTACCAGGACCTCGCGCTCCCGGCCGATCACGGGTCCTGGCTCGCGTGCACGAGCGAACTGCCGCAGGGAAGCCCGCTGGACCCGGGCACCGAAGCGACCCTGCGGCTGGTGCGACCGGGAGCCTCCTGCCCCGCCGACCGGCAGCAGGCGCTCTACGCGGACCCACGGAACGACCCGGCCGCCCCGGGCAACCAGGGCGGTTCCGCCGGCGGCGGCGCCCCGACCGGAACCGGCGGCAGCAGCAGCGGCACCGGCGGTACCGGCGGAACGACCGGCGGGACCTCGGGCGGCGGCTCCTCCGGCAGTGCGACCGGCGGCGGCGACGGGGGCGGCACCGGCGGCGGCAGCGTCTACTTCAAGAACTGCGCCGACGCGAAGGCCGCGGGCAAGGCGCCCCTGCACCGGGGCGACCCCGGCTACCGGGCCGGGCTGGACCGTGACAACGACGGTGTCGCCTGCGAACGTTGAGCCTCTCCGACGGAAGGCCCCGCGCGCACCGGTGCCGGTGCGGGCGGGGCCTTCCGCGCTTCGCCGGACCGTGTCCCGGCCGGGGGCGGTGCGCTCAGGAGGGCACCGCGTGGTCGCGGAGGGGGCCGAGGGTGAGGCGGTGGGCGCGGCAGTGGGCGGCGATCAGGGGCAGGGCGGCGAGGGTCGCGCGCCAGGAGTCGGGGGCGGAGGTGCAGTCGGAGTCGTGCAGGAGGAGGGTCGCGCCGGCCCTCAGTCCTGGGCGGGCGGTCGCGTAGACGGAGGCGCCGGTCGCGTCCGCGGTCCAGTCGCGGCCCCAGGCGGTCCACAGCACGCTGCGCAGGCCGAGGCGGCGGGCGGCCAGGGCGGGGCCGGCGGTCAGGACGCCGTACGGCGGGCGGTACCAGAGCGGGCGGGCACCGCAGTGGTCGGTCACCGCCTCGGTGGCGCGCCGGAGTTCGCGCAGGTCACGAGCGGGGGCCGGGTACCACTGCGGCCGGTGGTACCAGCCGTGGACGGCGACCTCGTGGCCGCGCCGCACCAGGTCGCGGCCGAGCCCCGGGGCGCGTTCCAGCATCGCGCCGAGCAGGAAGAAGGTGGCGCGGGCGCCGAGTTCCTCCAGCGCGTCGAGGACGTACGGGGTGCTGCGCGGGTCGGGGCCGTCGTCGAAGGTGAGGGCGACGTGGCGGGGGGCGGTGCCGCGGCCGGCGGTGCGGCGGCACAGGGTGCGGCGCAGCGGCGGGAGGCGGACGGCGGCCGGGGCGAGGTGCAGGAACTCCACGCCGGCCGCGGCGGCGAGGACCCTGGTCGCGACGGTCACCGCGGGCTCACCCGAAGCGGGAGGCCATCCGGCGGAACACCCCCGGCGCGACGCCGTGGACGCGGGCCGGGAAGCCGAGCCAGTGCGGCACGTAGAGGCGGTCGCGGCCGGTGGTGATGGTCGCGACCACGGTGTCCGCGACCCGCTCCGCCGAGACGGGGCGCGGCCGTTCCCGCTGGTACGGAGTGCCGCGCCGGTCGAAGAACGGGGTGTCGACCGCGCCCGGGAGCACCAGGCGCACGCCCACGCCGGTGCCGCGCAGCTCGTACCAGAGGCTCTCCGCGAACATCGCCAGCCCGCCCTTGGTGGCCGAGTAGCCCGACTCGTCGCGCACGCCGACCTGGCCGGCGATCGAGCCGAGCAGCACGATCCGGCCGTGGCGGCGCGCCAGCATGCCGGGCAGGAGGAGGCGGACCAGGCGCAGCGGGGCGGCGAAGTTGACCTCGACCATCCGGTCCAGGGTGTCGGAGGGGGTGTCCGCGTACGGGCCCCGCCAGCCGAGGCCGGCGCTCGCGACCAGGGCGTCGACCCGGCCGGTCTCGGCCAGGGCGGCCTCGGCGAGGCGGCTCGCGCCGTCCGGTTTGCTCAGGTCCTCGGGCAGGGCCAGGCCGCCGGTGCGGGCGGCGACCTCGTCGAGGCGGGCGCGGTCGGTGCCGGAGAGCAGGGTGTGCCAGCCGGCCTCGGCCAGCCGGACGGCGGTGGCGAGGCCGATGCCGGAGGAGGCGCCGGTGATCAGCGCGACGGGCCGCTCGGTCGCCGCCGGCCGCCGGGAGCGGGGGTCGGGCTCCGATCGGGGGCCGGGGCCCATTCGTGGGTCGAGGTCCGATCGGGGGCCGGAGCCCACTCGGGGGTCGAGGTCCGATCGGGGGTCGAGGTCCGATCGGGGTTCCTCCGCCATCGCCCACCTGCCGCTCTGAGGCCGTGTCGCCGTCCGTTTTGTCCGGCACGTCACCTTCGCACGGCCGAGCCGGGCGGGCTACCGGGGCGGGACGGCGGGCTCGGCGTCGGCGTCCGGGTGCGGGGCCGACGACTCGGCCGGGCCGCCCTCCGGTTCACCGAAGCGGGACAGGAGGAAGGTCCCGCCGACCGCCACCGCGAAGCCCGTCAGCGCGCACCACTCGAACCCGGGGCGCGCGGCGTCGCCGAGCGCCACCACGCCGATCAGGGCCGGGCCGAAGGTCTCGACCACCGTCCCGGCGGCGGTCGCGGCCGTGACCGTGCCGCGCTGCAGGGCCAGCGCGTACGCGAGGTAGCCGCCGAGGCCGCCGACGGCCAGGGCGTAGGCGGCCGGGTCGGTGAGGAGCGCGAGCGGGCCGGACACGTCCATGACGCGCACCGCGAGGCTGGTCACCCCGAACCCGATGCCGGCGAGCACGCCCAGCCCGGCGGCGGCCGCGGTGCCGTTCCGGCGCACCAGGACGAGGGTGGCGAGCAGCATGACGACGGTGGTGGCGAGCAGCGACCAGTGGAACGCGGCCGGGGCGTGGTTCCGGCCCTCCCGGCCGGACCCGACGGCCAGCAGGGTCAGGCCGACGACGACGGCGATGATGCCCGTGACGTCGGCCCGGTGGAGCCGCGCACCGAGCAGCCAGACGGCGGCCAGGGCGGTGACGGCCAAGCCCGCGTTGGTGACGGCCTGCACGAGGAACAGCGGGAGGCTGCGCAGGGCGACGATGCTCAGCACGAAGCCGGCGATGTCCAGCAGGGTCCCGACCAGGAACTGCCACGACCGGGCCAGGGCGGCCAGCAGTCCCGCCCGCACGCGGTCGGCGCGCGGGGCCGACCGTGCCCCGCGCGCCTGGAAGACCGCCCCGAAGCCGAAGCAGACGGTCGCGACCAGCGCGGTGGTGAGTCCCAGCAGCATGCGTCTCCCAGCGTCGTGGGGCTGCATCCGGTCCACCACCAGTCTGTGCCCGGGGTGGCGGGGGCGCACGGGTGCGACGGGAGGGACGGCGGGGCCTGCCGGGGCCGACGTACGGGCCGGCGGGCCGTGCGCGGAGCGGTGCGGGCCGCCGGCCCGCCGGAGCCGACCGGCGGGCCGTGCGCGGAGCTACCCGAGGGCGGCGGCGAGCAGGGCGGCGGTCGTGGCGACCAGGGGTTCGTCCATGGCGGCGGTGGCGTCCGCGGGCTTGGTGGTGAGGACGGCCAGGAGGACCGGGTCGCCGGACGGGGTCCAGGCGATGCCGACGTCGTTGGTGGTGCCGTAGCTGCCGGTGCCGGTCTTGTCGGCGAGGGTCCAGTCCTGCGGGAGGCCCGCGCGGAACCGGCGGGTGCTGGTGGTGTTGGCCCGGAGCCAGCCGGTGAGCCGGTCGCGGTCGGCCGGCGGGAGGGCGCGGCCGAGGGCGAGCCGGCCGTAGGTGCGGCCGATGGCGTGCGGACTGGTGGTGTCGGTGACCCGGTCGGGCTCGGCCGTGTTGAGTTCGGGCTCCCAGCGGTCGAGGCGGGTGACGCGGTCGCCGATCGAGCGGCAGAAGCGGGTGACGGCCGTCGGCCCGCCGAGTTCGCGGAGCAGCAGGTTGGCCGCGACGTTGTCGCTGTAGTCGATGGCCGCCGCGCAGAGTTCGGCGACGGTCATGCCGTTCGCCAGGTTCTCGGGCTTGCCCGTGACCGGCGCGGCGCCGGCCCGGTCGACGTCGGCCCGGGTGTACCGGATCCGCCGGGCGAGGAACTCGCCGTCGCGGTCGAGGTCGCGCAGGACGGCGGCGACGGCGACGGTCTTGAAGACCGAGCAGATCGGGAACAGCTCGTCCGCGCGGTAGCGGACGGTCCGGCCGGTGGTGAGGTTCCGGGCGTACACGCCGAGCCGGGCCGAGTGCTGCTGTTCGAGGGCGGCAAGCCGGTGGTGGAGGTCGGTGCCGCCGGGGCCGCCGGGTGTTCCGGTGGTGGCCGCCGCCTGCGCCGGTCCACCGGTCGCGGCCGTGACGGCGACGGCCGCCCCGAGGCCCAGGCCGAGGAGGGCGCGGCGGCTGTGGCGGGTTTCCGAAGGCTGCGCGTGCATGGTGCCCCTCTGTTCAAACGTCGCGGTGCGATACCGCCTACTCGATCACAGGACGCAGCCGGGGCGCCGATGGTTCGTCAACAGTCGGTCAGGGACGCACGGCGACCGCCGCGTAGGCCGAGGCCTCCGGGGCGGGAACGGTGGGCTCGTCCGCCGACGGGCGCCACTGGGGGGTCGGGACGACACCCGGGGCGAGCAGGTCCCAGCCGTCGAAGAAGCGGGCGAACTCGGCGCGGGTGCGGGCCTGGACGGCGGTGCCGGCGGACCCGTAGATCCGGACCAGACTGGTGATGTCCTCGGGCGCGAAGTCGGGGGTGACATGGGTCATCACCAGGGCGCTGCCGGGGGCGAGGACGGACTTGAGGTGTTCGACGAGGTCGTACGCGCCGCGCGCGTCGGGCACGAAGTGGAGCAGGGCGTTGAGGGAGAGGGCGACGGGGCGGTCGAGGTCGATGGTGTCGCGCAGCCCGGGGGCGCCGAGCAGGCGGGCGACGTCGGTGACGTCGGCCTCGACGTAGGCCGTGCGGCCCTCGGGGGTGCCGGTGAGCAGCGCCTGGGCGTGCGAGAGGACGATCGGGTCGTTGTCGGCGTAGACGACCCGGGCGTCCGGGCGGACGCCCTGGGCGACCTCGTGGAGGTTGGGCGAGGTGGGGATGCCGGTGCCGATGTCGAGGAACTGGTCGAACCCGGCCTCGGCGAGGACGCGGGTCGAGCGATGCATGAAGGAGCGGTTGGCCCGGGCGCCGGTGCGCAGCCAGGGCGCGACGCCGAGGGCGTGCCCGGCGGCCTCGCGGTCGGCGGCGAAGTTGGTGAAGCCTCCCAGGAAGTAGTCGTACATCCTGGCCGAGTGCGGCACGTTCAGCCGTAGGTCCACTCCGTCGTAGAGCCCCATCGTTTCCCCCTCGGTACACCGCTCGCAACCGATCGAATTGCTGCCCACGGTATCCGGCAACCAATCACGGGCGGACTGGCTCAAACAGTCAACAGATCACATGAGATGACAATCTGTGTTCGCATTGCAGCCTGGAGTGACAGGCCTGATGGAATGAGGATGGACACGGACAGCCCGACCCTCGGATGGCCCGGCGAGCAGCCGACGGCCGCGGAAAGCAGGCTCGATGACGATCGACAGGGGCGCCCCCGCACGCGGGTACCGGGGCGGGACGGCAGTGGACTGGACCGGCGGAAGCGGCCCGGAGCGGACGGCCTGCGGGGACCTCGGCCTCCGCCTGGACCTCACCTACGCCGCGTTCTGCGAGACGCACGAACCCGCCTGGCACGCCCTCGCGTTGACCAGGATAGGCAGTCACGCCGACGCCGCACTGGTGGTCGAGGCGGTGAAGTCCGACCTGGCCCGCTGCTGGCCCCAGGTGCTCCGGTTCGAGGAACCGGCCGCGTACGCCTGGCGGTTGGCCAACCGGCACGTCTCGGACTGGGTCGCCGCCGAGGAGCCGGTGGAGGTGGAGGCAGTCACCTTCGCGGCGGTGATCGGCGCGTTCAAGCAGGTGGCGAAGGGCCTGCTGCACAACGAGGCCGACGAGGTGCGGCTGTACGCGGCGATCCTCGAACTGCCGGACCGGCAGCGGGACGTGGTGATCCTGCGCTACCTGCTGGGCCTGCACCCCCGAGTGATCGCGGCGTACCTGGGACGGCCGGTGGCGACGGTGCACTCCAACCTGCGGCACGCCCGCGAACGGCTGGCGCGCCGGCTCGGGGTGGGCGAACTCCCGGACCGCGGAGGCGAGCTGTGACGGAGCGACGGACGACCGGGGCACCGGCCGGGGCACCGTGCGCGACGGGCGGGGGGCGTGCGGTGTTCCGCGTGCCCCGGGCCGAACGCGCCCACGCCGAACGGATCGCCGCGGTGCGCCAGGCCCGGCTGACCGCCGCGCCGACCCACCTCCCGTCGGAGTACGAGCAGGCCGCCTTCGAACTGGGCCTGGTGGTGGCCCTGGTCCTGGGTGCGCCGGACGCCTCGCGCGGGCTCGACCTCCTGGTGAACGCGCGCCGGATCCAGCCCGAGGGCGCGGAGGTGTTCGGCGCGCTGCTCTACGCCACCGGGAAGGAGGAGGGCGCCGAGTTCTGGTGGCGCTTCGCGGCCGGCTCCGGCAGCGGCACGGCCGCCTACTGCCTGCACCTGCACCACCTGATGCTCGGCGAGACCGACGACGCCGACTACTGGCGGGCCTGGTCGGACCAGCTGTCCACGGTCGAACACCCACCGGGGCCGGGACCCCTGCGGATGAGCAGACCGCTGCTGCCGGAGGACGTGCGGCGCGACATCCTGTCCCGGGTGCACCGCGGACTGGCCCCGCAACTGCCGCCCGCGCTGGTCGCGGTGATCGACCGGCTGCCGCTGCAGGGGGACGACGACGCGGAGGAGGTCCCGAGCCCGTGGGGGCTCACCTCCGGGGCGACCTCCGCGTGCTCGTGGGACCTCCCCTGGGGGTTCGCCGAGGACGCGACGGACCCGCCGGGGTGACCGGACTACCGCGATGACCCACCGACCTGCCGACCTGCCGACCTGCCGACCTGCCGGACCGAACGGCGGGCGACCGCCCGGGCGCCCGGCGGGGACCCGTGGGAGTGAGCCGCCCGCGGCCGCCCGCGGTCATTCCTTCAGGTGAGCGTGGACAGCCGGGCGACGATCTCCGGATCGCGCCCGCTGCCGGCCTCGACCTCCTCGCCGTCCGGGGTGGTGCGACGGACCACGTAGCGGTGCGGCGCCATCGCGGTGTCCCGGCCGGGAAGGGCCGCCACGACGGCACGGTGCGCGGCGGCCGGGCCGAACGCGGCGTCGACGGTGGCGACCTCGGCCACCAGCTCGCCGTCGGCGAGGACGAGCCGGTGCGGGCCGATTGCGGATTCCAGCAGGGCTTCGACGGCGTCGAGGTCGACCCAGGAGCCGTCGACCAGCCGCCAGCGGTCACCCCGGCCGTCGACCGGCGGGCCCAGCACGGCGGGCAGGTCGGCCAGCAGCACCGGGCCTTCGGCGGCGGCAGCGAGCAGGGCGAGCAGCGCCCGGGAGAAGCCCTCGGTCTCCTCCGGATCGAGCACCTGGGGACAGGCGACCAGGACGAAGTCCAGGCTGCCGGTGATCCGCACGATGGCGAGCATCAGCCGCACCGGCAGCGGCGGACTGGGCATCGGGGTCAGTTCGGGATCGGCGGACGGGGGCGCCTGGGCGTCGGCGACGGCGGCCGGGACGGTGAGGCTCAGGTCGTTGACGACGACCTGCCGGGCGAACCGGGCGCCGCGCCGGTGGGCGACGTCCTCCACCAGCTGCCAGACCTGCTCGGCGTCCAGGATGCTGTGCCAGTAGGCCTTCAGCGAGGCCGCCTTGGCGCGGCCGATCAGCTGGTCGAGGTCGGCCGCGTCGGTGTCCAGCAGGACCAGCGCGTCCTGCGCGAGCGTGCCGACGTGGTCCATCAGCTCGGCCTGGTGCCGGTTGGCGGACAGCGCCGACATCACCAACTCGCCCCGGCGGCCCGCCCGGTGGGCCACCAGTGCGGCGAAGGCGGCGAGCAGGACGACGGACGGGCTCGCGCCGACGCGGCGGCAGACGGCGGCGAGGTGGTCGGCCGCCCCGCGCGAGCGCACCAGCAGCGCGGTGTGGTCGCGCGGGGGGCCGGTGATGCGCGCGTCCGCGAAGACGGTCTGCGGGCCCGTGCCCAGCACCCGGGCCCAGTGCCGCAGGCCGGCCGCCGCCTTGCGCCGGCCCTGCGCGCTCTGCTCCGCGGCGGCGAGCCGCAGCGGCGTCGGGGCGACGACCGGCGGCAGCTCCTTCCCCGCGGCGAGGGCGTACCAGTCCTGGATCAACACGGCGGTGGCGGCGCCGTCCGCGCCCGCATGGCAGACCACGGCGACCAGCCGGAGCAGCCGATCACCCCGGGCCACCAGGGTGAACCGGATGCGGGGCGCCGCCGCCAGGTCCAGCGGGACAGCGATGTCGGCGCGGCCCAGCACCGCCGCCAGCGCGTCCAGCCGGCTGTCGTCGTGGTCGTCCGCCTCGACCACCGTCACGGCGAACCGGCCGCTCGGGTGCACCACTTGGCGGTCCGGGAAGCCGTCCCGGCCGGGCCCGGCGGGGAAGGAGGTCCGCAGCGACTCGTGCCGCTCGACCAGCAGCCGCAGGGCGACCAGACCGGCCGGGACGGAGGTGCCGGGCGGCACCGGCCAGACCGAGTCCTTGTTGATCTGCTCCGGGGCGTCACTCCGGATGCAGCGGATCATGTTGTCCTGGCCGCGGGTGAGCGGGCCGGTGCCGCTGCTCGCGGCGGCGAACCGGACGGTGACCCGCCGGTCGGCCGCTCGCGGTGCGGGTGCTCGGGGGTCCGGCGCCCGCGTGTCGGGGGCTCGCGTGCCGGGCGCCCGCGTGTCCGGCGTGGCCGCCCCGGTCGGCGTCGCCTGGTGCGGGTCCGTCCCGAGCGGGGGCGTCTGGTGCGGGGCCGTTCCGTCCGGAGCCGCCTCGCGGGAAATCAGGTCGTGCGGAGTCACGTCGTACGCGCCTTTCGGCTCGCCGGGAGGGGCTCAGGGAGGGTGTGACCGGGACGCTACCAGCGGATCTCCCAGCTGGTCCAGACCACAGCGGAGCGGATTCGACGGAACGTCACAGTGGCTTCCACACAAGCGAGTTGACATGTATCGGCGATTCGCCAAGGGCCGCCACGGCCGCCCGGAACGGCCCGGGCACGGGCACGTCGCAGAGCCGCGCCGGACCCGTTCCGAGCGCGCCCGGATCGGCCACCGGCACCGGGGAGGGGCCGCCCACGGACACACCGAAGGACTGCGCCAGCCGTCCGCCGTACGCCTTCGTACAGGCCTCCCGCCGGCACCACAGCGCGGTGAAGCGGGCCGCCCGCTCGGACGGCTCGGCGGGTTCGGCGACGGCGCGCGCCTCCTCGAACGGGAACCAGCGGGCGGCCATCCGCTCGGCCGTCCGGGCCGCGTGGAGCCGCTCGACGTCGACACCGACCGCCCGGCCCTCGGCGAGGGCCAGCACCGCCAGCGCGCCCGAAGCC
This sequence comes from Kitasatospora sp. NPDC059599, assembly GCF_042735125.1. Taxonomy (NCBI): domain Bacteria; kingdom Bacillati; phylum Actinomycetota; class Actinomycetes; order Kitasatosporales; family Streptomycetaceae; genus Kitasatospora; species Kitasatospora sp. NPDC059599. Next base: position 15,945 of record NZ_JBHWCL010000159.1, read on the forward strand.
GACCAGTTCACCCGCAGTCCGCCGGCGTCCGCGGCCTCGGGCTTCCCGTTCGGCCCGTACCGCCAGACCACCTCGGCCGGGGGCAGCCCGAGCCGGGCGCCGACCAGCTGCCGGACCGCGCCCCGCACCACCGTGAACCGGTCGCGCTGCCCGGGGTCCGCACCGGCGGTCCGGGCGCGCTCCCGCGCGTCGAGCGAGCACCACAGCGCCGTGACGACACGCGCGGGCCGGTCGGTGTCGATGACCCAGAACTCGACCTCGGTCACGGCAGGATCAGCGTGCTGAGCACCCCGAGCCGCCGGTCGTACCCGGCGAGCAGGACGGGCTGCTCCGCCTTCCGCCACCGTGGCAGGTTCTCGGCCACCCGCGCCCAGAGCCCGGTGAACGGCTGGGCCGGTAAGTCCTCGGCGTCGAAGCCGGCGCCGAGGACGACCTCCACCTCGGGCCCCGACTCCTCGGCGCGGGCCCGTACGGCGTCCTCCGGCGACCCGGCACCGGTGACCTGCCGGACCTCCAGGCCCGCGCCCGGCGCCTCCTCGCAGACCAGCACGACCGCGGCGTGCCGCTCCGGCAGCGGGACCGGCACCGACGGCTCGTAGTGCAGCGCGGTCTGTTCGGCGAGCACCACCACGGCCCGGCGGCACCCGCCGGTGCGGTGGTGGTCGGCGGCCAGCCGCAGGGCGGTGAACGCCGCGGCGGTGCCCTGGTCGCAGATCGCGAAGGCGAGCGGGTCGCCCGGGACGGACCGGCCGAGCGCGAGCGAGGACGGCGCGCCGGGGCGCACGTCCGGGGTGTCGAAGGCGAGGATCAGCAGGTCCACCGGTTCGTCCTCGGCGAGCACCTCGCGCAGCAGTCCCGCGGCGAGCTCCTCGTAGGAGTGGCCGACGCCCTCGCGCAGCAGGTCCTCGCGCAGCGGCAGTCCGTACGGGCGGACCAGGTCGGAGACGAACACCCGCAGGTCCGGGTCGAGCGAGGTCTCCGAGCGGCCGTCGAAGCGCCGGGCGAGCGCCCGGGTGATCCGCAGGCCGGAGGAGCCGGGGGCCACCCGGTCAGTCCTCGGGGATGACGTGCCCGGCGACGTAGTCGGCGAGCCTGGTGACCGAGCGCAGGTCGTCCTCGGTGATCTGCTCGACGTCGACCTGGATGTCCAGCGACTCCTCCAGCTCCAGGATGAGCTCGATGGTGCCGGCGGAGGTGAGGCCGAGGTCGTCGAAGAGGCAGGCGTCCTGCGGGATCTCGGGCAGTTCGCGCTTGAGGACGCGCGGCAGGAGTTCGCCGATGCCGTGCAGAATCCGCTCGCGCAGCACGGGGTCAGTGGTCTGGACCACAGGTTCTGACATGGGGGTACCGTCCCGTCGTACGTGGGAAGTGCGCCCTGAGGGCTCTGGGGTGTGGCCGACGATCCCGGATGACTGACCGGTCGTCAGTACCGCATGGCCATCGCGGAGAAGGTGGCTCCGACACCGGCGGCGGCGATCAGGTAGTGGTCGCCGCGGCGGAGCAGCCCCCGCGTGACGGCGGTGTGAAGATTGATGAGGCTGTCTGCAGCGAAACTGTGCCCGACCGACCGCACGTTGTCCAGCACGACTTTGTCGATCGGGAAGCCGATGCGGCGCGCGATCATCCGCCAGGACGCCTGGTTGACGTTGTGCGGGAGGATCGCGGCCAGGTCGGAGAGGTCCAGACCGGCCCGGTCGAGGGCGGCCTCGATCGCCTCGACCATCACGTTCGGGTACTCGCGCTGGTAGCGGGCGAGCAGGTCCGGGTCCCCGGCCAGGCGGCCGTCGAACTCCGGGCGCTGGCGCACCTCGAAGGAGAGCACCCGGTGAGCCCCTCCCCCGGCACTGACCAGACAGGCGGCCGCGCCCTCGGCGAAGATCCCGGTCTCGGGCACCACCTGGGCGTCCCTGGTGAAGGTCTTCTCCCCCGCCAGGACCAGCGCGCGCGCCGCCGGGTCGGGGTCGGACGCGAGCAGCCGGCCGGCCAGGTCGATGGCCAGCAGGCCCACCGCGCAGGCGTGGTGGGTCACCGTGAAGGCGTTGGCGCGCCCGAGCCCGCGCGCGGCGAGCAGGTCGTGCAGCGGGTTGAGCGGGTGGGGCACCGCCACCGGCATGCTGCGGGCGTGGATCACGAAGCGGATGTCGCGTTCGCGTCCGCGCAGCTCCGGCAGGTCGTCCAGGGCGGCTTCGAGCAGGTCGGGCAGCGTCCCGGCCGGATCCAGACGCAGCTGGTCCAGGCCGTGGAAGCGGCGGAAGAGACGGAGTTGACGTGGGGTCAGGCCGATGCGCTCGCCCACCGCCTCGATGGGAACGACGTGTGGGGGGAGGTGGACGGCCACTGCCTCCAGTGCGGTCACGCGGGCTAGTATTCCGACGCCCGCCGGGTCGCACAAGTGATCCCGGGCCCGTCTTCCGGGCTCCCGTCCACGGGAGTCCGACGACGGGGAAGCGGGCCCTCCGCCGCCGTGGCCGCACCCTGGAAGGCGTCAACTGCGCTCCGGTGAGGCCGCGTTCACCCCCGCGCCGTCGAGCAGGTGGGAAATCTCTCATGTCGAATCCTGAACCCCCTTCCTCCGTGGAACCGTTGGATCCCGAGCTGGTCGCACTCGTGGTCGAGGTGGCCGGCGCACCGCCCGGCTGGGCCCGCCACGTCACACCGGACGCCCGGCTGGACGGCGACCTGCTGCTGGACGAGACCGAACTCGCCGCGCTGGCCGGGCGCCTGCGCGAACGCTTCGGCCCGGCCGCCGACCTGGCCGCGCTGCGCGCCGGGCTGGACCTGGCCGGCCTGGAAGCGCTGACCGTCGCCGACCTGCAGCGACTGCTCCCCGAGGAGGGTGCCCGATGACCCGGTTCCTGTTGGTGATGCCCCCGTTGACCGGACACGTCAACCCGGCCGCGGGCATCGCCGCCGAACTGACCGCACGCGGCCACGACGTCGCCTGGACCGGTACGGAGTCGGTGCTGCGGCCGCTGCTCGGCCCGGGCCCGCGGGTGCTCGGCACCGGCACCAGGGCGTTCCGGGCCCAGGGCGGACACGGGCTGGCCGCACTGCGCTCGCTCTGGGAGGGGTTCATCGTCCCGTACGCGCGGTTCACCTTGAAGCCGCTGGACACGGCCGTGCGGGAGTACCGGCCCGACGTGCTGCTGGTCGACCAGCACACCCCGGCGGGCGCACTGGTCGCGCACCGCCACGGCCTGCCGTGGGCGAGCTTCGCGCCCGGGGCGATGGAACTCGACCGGCCGTACCGCGCGTTGCCGCAGGTCGAGGCGTGGATGACCGGGCTGCTGCGCGGGTTGTGGGAGCGCGCGAAACTGCCCGGGGCGGAGTACCTGGACCCGCGTTTCTCGCCCGCGCTGGTGCTGGCGACCACCGGTCCGGCACTGACCGGCACCGTCTCGCCGGCGCACCACGCTCCGGTCGGACCGGTGATCGCGGCACGGCCGCACGATCCGCAGTTCCCGTGGGAGCGGCTGCGGCCGGGCCGGCGCCGGGTGCTGGTCACCATGGGGACGCTGGCCGGAGGCCTGGGCGCGGACTTCCTCGCCCGGGCCGCCCGGGCGCTGGAGCTGTGCGGCGAGGACGTGCAGGCCGTGTTCGCGGCGCCGCGCGAACTGCTGCCCGGACTCCCGGCGCACGCGGTCGCGGTGGACCGGGCGCCGGTGCTGGAGCTGATGGGCCGCGGCGAGCTGGACGCGGTGCTGTGCCACGGCGGCATGAACACCGTGGGCGAGGCGCTCGCGCACGGCCTGCCGCTGGTCACCGCGCCGATCCGGCACGACCAGCCGTTCGTCGCCGCCCGGGTGGCGGCGACCGGGGCCGGGCTGCGGGTGCCGTTCGCCCGGGTCGGCCCGGAACGGCTGGCGCAGGCACTGCTGACCGTACTCGGGACAACGGGCCACCGGGACAACGCGGTTCAGGTCGGGAGGGACCTGCTGGCCGGGGGCGGCGCGGTGGCCGCGGCGGACCGTCTGGAGGCGCTCGCCTGACGGCTCCGGCGCGAAGTGCCCTTAGCAGAAGCGGAGATCACACGTCCATTGGTCTAGGCCATTGTTTCCGGGCCGCACTTCGCCCTAGGGTGTCGCAGCAGCACCGCCCTCCGCAGGTGCCGAGCACCGCCTTCCCAGGTGCCGTGGCAGCCCACCCCGTCCGGGAGTTCCGGTTGATCAAGACCACGGGACTGCGCAAGTCCTACCGCAAGAAGACCTCCCGCCGCAGCGGCGACAGCCAGACCGTCGACGCCGTCCGCGGCATCGACCTCTCGGTCGCCGCCGGCGAGATCTACGGCTTCCTCGGCCCCAACGGCGCCGGGAAGACCACCACCCTGCGCATGCTGGCCACACTCATCCGCCCCGACGGCGGACAGGCCGACATCGCCGGGGCCGACCTGTTCACCGACCCCGCCGGGGTCCGCCGCCGGATCGGCTACGTCGCCCAGGGCGGCGGCACCACCGACAACGTCAGCGCCCGCGAGGAACTCGTCCTGCAGGCCCGGATGCACGGCGCCGCCAAGGCCCGGGCCGTCCGGGCCGCCGAGGACGCGCTCAAGGCCTTCGACCTGGGCGGATTCGGCGACCGGCCCTGCGCCACCTACTCCGGCGGCCAGCGCCGTCGGGTGGACATCGCGCTCGGGGTGATCCACCAGCCCCGGGTGCTGTTCCTGGACGAGCCGACGGTCGGGCTCGACCCGGCCAGCCGGGCCCACGTCTGGGAGGAGATCCGCCGGCTGCGCACCGAGGGCATGACGGTCGTCGTCACCACCCACTACCTCGACGAGGCCGACGCGCTCTGCGACCGGGTCGCCATCGTCGACCACGGACAGGTGGTGGCCGAGGGCACGCCCGAGGCGCTCAAGCGCGAGATCTCCGGCGACGTCGTCCTGGTCGGCCTGGACGCCGGGGAGGGCGCCACCGAACGCGCCGCGGAGGTGCTGCGCCCGCAGCCGTACCTGCACCGCATGGAGTCCGACGGGGACGGGGGGCTGCGGCTGTACCTGGAGGACGGCGCCGCCGCCATCCCCCAGCTGCTGCGCGCGCTGGACGCCGCGGGCGTGAGGCCCGGCACCGTCCAGCTCCAACGGCCCAGCCTGGACGACGTGTTCCTGGCCCGCACCGGACGCTCGCTGCGGCAGTCCTGACCCGCAGCGGTGGTCCCCGCAGCAGTCCCGGGCCACCGCGGCACGCTCGCTCGCTCGCTGCGGCAGTCCCCGCACCGACACCCGGTGACCCCGCTCCCGCCACCCTGCCCCGAACGACCCCCTGGGGAGACCGTGAAGCTCGCCCGCGACACCTGGCTGGTCTTCCAGCGCCAGCTGCTGCTGATGATCCGCACCCCGGTCTGGATCGCCGTCGGCATCATCCAGCCCCTGTTCTACCTCCTGCTGTTCGCCCCGCTGTTGAAGAAGGTCCTCGCCCCCGACGGCACGAGCAGCTACGCCGACGCCTACCAGGTGTACGTACCGGGCCTGTTGGCGGTGCTGTGCATCTTCGGCGGCCTGTTCACCGGCTTCAGCCTGCTCGGCGAGCTCAAGGCCGGGATCATCGAGCGCTCCCGGGTCACCCCGGTCAGCCGGCTGGCGCTGCTGCTCGGACGGGCGCTGCGGGAGATGGTGGCGCTGCTGGTGCAGGCCGTCCTGATCACGCTGATCGCGCTGCCGTTCGGCCTGCGGGTGAGCCCGCTGAACCTGCTGCTCGCCTACCTGCTGCTCGGGCTCCTGGCGCTGATGACCTCGGCGATCTCGTTCGGCATCGCCCTGATGGTGCCGGCGGACGCGGCGATGGCACCGGTCGTCAACACCATCGCGCAGCCGATCGCGCTGCTGTCCGGGGTGCTGCTGCCACTCACCCTGGCACCGGACTGGCTGCAGCAGCTCGCCAGGTGGAACCCCTTCTACTGGGCCGTGGAGGGCATGCGCGCGCTGTTCTCGGGGCACGCCGGGGACAGCGCGGTCTGGCAGGGGCTGCTGGTGGTCGTGGTGATGACCGTCCTCGCGGTGTACTGGTCGGCCCGGCTGTTCTCCACCCGGGTGCGCTGAGCCGCCCGGACATCGCGGCCCGCCGGACGCCGGACACCCGACACCTGACACCTGACACCTGACACCTGACACCTGACACCGCACCGAAGGGGGCCAGCGACCCCCGGGGTTACCCGGGGGGGGCGGCCCCACCCCCCGGCCCCCCCCCCCCCCCCGGGGGGTGTGTAGGGCGCCCCCGACGCCACC
>NZ_JBHWCL010000160.1:0-21951 GCF_042735125.1 Kitasatospora sp. NPDC059599
CGCCAGGCGAGCGCGTCGGCGACGCCCTCGGCGATGCCGCGCCGGGGCTGCCAGTCGAGCAGCTCGCGGGCGGTGTCGACGGCGGCGTAGCAGCCGATCACGTCACCGGGGCGCGGCCCCGCCTCCCGGACGTCGAGCCGGGCGCCGACGGCCTGTTCGAAGGCGGCGATCAGCTCACGGACGGTGGTGCCGTCCCCCGTCCCGACGTTGATCACGCGGTAGCGGTCCGCCGCGTCCGGCGCGATCACCCCGTCGAAGCGGAGCAGCGCCGCGACGTGCGCCTCGGCGAGGTCCTGGACGTGGACGTAGTCGCGGATGCCGGAGCCGTCCCGGGTCGCCCAGTCGACGCCGGTCACGGTGAACGGCGCACCGGTGGTGTGCGCCTCGATCAACTTGCCGAGGGCGTGGGTGGGGTGGAGGTCCTGCAGGCCGGTGCGCAGCTGCGGGTCGGCGCCGATCGGGTTGAAGTAGCGCAGGGCGATGACGCGCTGGCGCTCGGCCCCCTCGCCGCGGGTCCAGTCCTGGAGCACCTGCTCCATCATCTGCTTGGTGCGCGCGTACGGGCTGTTGGCGTCGACCGGGCTGCTCTCGTCGACCCGGGCGTCCGGGGTCGGCGCGTAGATGGAGGCGGAGCTGCTGAAGAGGACGCGGGTGCAGCCGTGCCGCTGGAGGGAGTCCAGGAGCTCGATGGTCTTGGCCACGTTCTCCCGGTAGTAGTACAGCGGCTTGGCCACCGACTCCGGTACGACGATCTTCGCGGCGCAGTGCACCGTCGCGTCGATGTCCGGGTGGTCGGCGAAGATCCGGTCGAGCAGGGCCGTGTCGGCGATGTCGCCCCGGTAGAAGATCCGGTCCTCGACGAACTCGGCGCGGCCCTTCGACAGGTCGTCCAGCACGACCGGGGTGATCCCCCGGTCGATCAGCGCGGACGCCACCGTGCTGCCGATGAACCCCGCACCGCCGGCGATCAGGACCTTCTTCATGCGCGGACGCTCCCCTGCGATCGGCCGGGCGCCCGGTGGCGCCCGATGACAGGAAGGGACGTCGGTTCGTACCCGGGCGGTTCCCGCGGAGGCGTCCCGGGGGGGACCAGTCCAGGCGCCGGGGGGCACGCCAGGCGGGCCGGCGGGGCGGGGCCGTTCAGGACCGGCGGCGGCGGAGCCAGAGACCGGCGGCGGTCAGGAGGACGGCCGCGGCGGCGGTGCCGACGGCGGCCCAGGTGATGCTGTCGGAGCCGGACCCGCCGTCGGGGGCGGCCGTGGTGTCACGGGTGGCCCCGGCGGTGGTCGGCTGCGCGGGACCGGACGTCGGGGCGGGGGCGGACCCGGTGACCGGTTCCAGGGTCGGCCCGGTGGCCGGTTCCGGGGCGGGCCCGGCGGTGGAGCCGGCCGACGGCGAGGCCGCCGTGCCTGCGGGCACGGGGTCGTTGATGACGGTGGCGTCGACGTCGAGTTCGCGCTGGGCGTGGCCCAGGGAAGGGAACGCGCAGTCCACGGTCACCTGCCAGTGCCCGGCGGGGAGGATCTCCCGGGTGGTGTAGGTGCCCGGGTGGCCCGGGACGGTGACCAGGCGCCACGGGCCCACCGCGCGGCCGTCCGCGGCGGTGGCGGAGAGGGTGCCGGCGAAGCCCTCGGTGACCGGGTCGCGGTCGTTCTCCCAGGTGGCGACGGTGCTGACATGGCCGTTCTGCTGGCCGGTGACGTCGAGGTGGACGCTGTCCCCGTGGGCGGCCGCGGGCACGGCGACGGGCAGGACGGCCGCCACGGCGAGCGCGGCGGCGGCGAGGATCGGGCGGGTTCGCATGACGGTCATTCCTCGTGGCGGTGTGCGGGACGGGCGCGGGAAGCGGGGGCGCCGGGCCCGGCCGCCTCGGGAGGGAGGACGGCCGGACCCGGCGTGGGAACCGAACGGTTCAGGTCGTGCGGCTCGCGGTCGTGGCGCTCGGCGGTCGTGACGCTCGACGGTCGCAGTGATGACGGTCGCAACGGTCGCAACAGTCGTGACGGTCACGGCGGTCGTGACGCGCCACTGCCGCAGCGCCCCGCGGACTCGCGGGCCTACCGGCTCACGAGGTCTTCAGCAGCGACCAGGTCTGGTACGGCCGGCCGTTCGCCTGCTGCAGCTCCAGCAGCCAACCGCCGTAGTACCAACGGTCGCTGAGCCCCAGCACCATCGAACCACCGTTCGCGGTGACGGTGAACCCGCCGTCCGCGGCGGTGAGCTGCCACTTCTGCGCGGCCGCGTCGGAACACGGCTGCTGGGCGACGTACTGGCCGGCGACCGGGGCGCCGCCGAGCTGCAGGCACTTGTTGGAGCGCGCCGACTTGATCCGCACCGAGCCGTCGCCGGCGTCCTCGAACTGCCACTTCTGGTTGGCGTAGCCGGTGCGCTGGTAGGCGATGGCCACGGTGCCGTCGTTCATCGAGCTGCCCCACAGGTCGGCCGCCTGGCCGGTGAGGCCGTTGACCATGGTGTAGTTCGCGCCGGGCTGCGGGCGACCGGCGTCGGAGACCGTACGGAAGGTGGCGGCGCGGCCGGGCTTGCCGACGGCGCCGGCGGCGTCGCGGACGGCGACCGCCACGGTGTACGAGGTGCCGGGGGCGAGGCGGACCACGCCGACCACGGTCGAGCGGACGGTGCCGATCGCCTGGCCGTTCAGCAGCACGTCGTAGGCGGCCGCCGACGGAGCGGCCTTCCAGCTCAGCATGACGGAGTTCTGGGTGATCTGACTGACCGTCACGTCAGGACCGGTGTTGCCCGCAGTCGGGGTCGCGGTCGGCGACGGGGAGCCGGTCGGCGTGGCGGTGGGGCTGCCGGTGGGCGTCGGGGACGGCGAGGGCGTGCGGGTGGGCGAGGTCGTCGAAGTCGGGGTCGGGGTCGGCGTGGGGGTCGGGGTCGGAGTGGGGTTCGGACCGGTGCCGCCGCCGGAGATGAGGAAGCGGTTGTTGGCGACGTTCCAGTGCGTGGTGAGGTAACTGCCCGGCGCGGGAGACGTGTTGTAGTAGTCGTCGTGGTTGCAGTCGAGCCGGTCGTCATGGGCGCGGTCCGGGCAGACGGTCCGCATCTGCGGGTAGTTGGGGGCGTCCGAGTAGCACATGATGTCCCACTCGTCGACGCAGTGCCCGGCCTTGCTGGAGTTGGGCGCGCTGTTGTTCACCGCGCCCAGGTTGTGCCCGAGTTCGTGGGCGGCGGTGCTGCCGCTCCAGCAGCCGGAGTCGGTCCGGCCGTACGAGGGGCCGAAGTTGCTCAGGTTGTCCTGGCTGGGGCGCTCGTCCCCGGCGAAGGTGCCGATCCCGCAGTACACCTTGGCGTCGGTGAACATCATGTACTTGCGGTCCTTGCGGTTGAACCCCTGCGCGGCGAGGGCCCGGTTGCTCGCGTTGAAGTCCTGGATCTCGGAGTCGGAGATCTGCACGTTCAGCACCGAGGCCGTGCAGTCACCCTCGGTGACGAAGCGGACGTGCCGCTCGCCGCCGGTCTCCGCGGCGCTCGCGTTGTAGATGACGTCGACGTCGGCGGCCCACTTCTTGAACGAGGGCAGGTACTGGGCGAACCGGTCGCTGCCCGGAGCGTGGACGTACACCACCTGGACGCGGTTACCGCTGCTGCCGTCACCGTCGCAGATCAGCTTCGACCCGGCGGGCGCGGCCCCGGCCGGCTCCGCGGCAGCGGTGCCGGAGCCGCCGAGCAGCGCCTTCTGCGTGGCGTCCAGGACGGGCGCGGAGCCCTTCAGCAGATCGGCGGCGGCGGGCGGCTGGGCACCGGCTGCGGGGGTGAGCGCGGGTGCCTGCGCGGCCGGGGCCGCGACCGGCGCGACGTCCTGGTGGATGTCGACGCCCTTGGGCGGAACGTCCGGGCCGTGGCTGCACTGGGTGCTGCCGGTGACCTCCAGCGTGCCGCCGCAGCGGTCGCTGCCCGGCAGGCTCAGTCCCGCGTAGACCAGGCCGCGATCGGGCTGGTCCTTGGGTATCGCCTTGAGCGGCACGGCCTTCTCGTCCCGCTTCGGCGCGGGCGCCTGGGTGGCGCCCTCGGCGGTGCCGGTCTCCCCCGGCCCGCCGTCGTCGCCGATCAACCCGGCCTGCGAGCCCGAGTTGTCGGCCACGTCCGCCGCGGCCGTGACGGCGCCGTGCACGCCCGCCGGCTCCAGCGCGGTGCGGATGCCGAGCGTCCCCGCCACCAGCCCTGCCGCCACGGCTGCGGCGACCAGGGCGCTCCTGCGGGTGAGCCTGCGGCGCTTTCGCCGACGAAGCTCGCTGCTCCGGTGTCCCATCGCGTTCCTTTCCTCGTGCGACGACCCGCGCCCTGTGGTGAATGAGCGGCGCAGGCCTTCCGACACTCCGGAGAGCGAAAGGGACCCCAGGGAATAACAGAAACCTCTTGCGAAACTTTTCGATCCGTTCGATCGGGCGGCGCAGGCCGACGGCACGGGAGAACCGTCCGTGGACCGAGGAAACGGCGTGGGAGGGCCGAAGGCGCACCCGGAAGCGTGCGCACCGTCCGGACCGTGGCGGTCCGTCAGCGACGGACGAGAGTCAGGCCGCGGCCCCCACCGCCCGCGCCCCCGCGGACGCCGCCACGGCTGCGGCGCCGCAGCCGCCGTGCAGTCGGGCCAGCGCACCCGCCAGGGCGACGCGGTCCCCGGCGAGCCAGAGCCGCAGGGCGGCGGAGAGCGCGGCGCTGGCCGGCCCGGCCGACGGGCCGCCGGCACGGACGAGCCGCTCGCCGAGCAGCGGCAGCAGGTCCGCGACCGGGGCGGGCAGCCACAAGGTGAGGGCGAAGGGCGCGGGCCGGGCCAGGACCCGCATCAGCGGCAGCACGGACGCGTCGTCGTGCAGGGCGGGGATGACCTCCAGCAGGCCGTCCACCGCCACGTCGGACACGTCGCCGCCGTGCCCGCGCGCGAGTTCGCGCAGCAGTGCCCGTTCGGCTGCGGTGATCCGGACGGTCAGCATGACCTCGTCACAGTCCATGGTCCCGGCCCCTCGTCGTGGAGTTCGTGGAGTTCGTGGAGTTCGTGGAGTTCGTGGAGTACTGGTGCTTCGTACGGCACCGGCGTTCCGCGGAGCACCGGGGCCCCCTGACCGCCGGGAGCACCGGAGTGCCGGGGTGCCGGAGTTCGTGGAGCATCCGTGTGCGGTCGTGTCATCGCCGTGTCAGTCCCGTGCCGACTTGGTTCCTGCCCCGTTCCGGCGGCCCGACACCGGTTCGATCAAGCCGTAATGGCCGTCGTAGCGGCGGTAGAGCACGCGCAGTCGCTCGTCGGCGACGTCGGTGTACCCGACGAACGGGCGGCCGGTGAGCCAGAGCCGGCGGGCCGCCTCGGCGGGGTCGAGCGGCGGCACTGCGTCGCTGCCGACGGCGCACGGCTCCACGACGCCGCTGAGCGGGCAGCGGTGCACCAGGCTGTCGCGTCCGGTCGCGGCGTCCGCGAAGAGGTGGAACCGCCGGTCCAGCGCCAGCAGTTCGCGGGCGGCCTGCCCGGGGGTGCGGGTGGCGAGCACCACCGTCTTGTGCCGGGCGATCCGCCGTCGGGCCAGCGGACGGTCGACGTACTGCGGGCGGTAGGCGCTCTCGTACGTGGCGGCGAAGCCGATGTCGCCCTGCTCGCGCAGCCGGACGACCCGTCCCGTGAGCGTTCCCAGCACCAGGTCGACGGACTCCCGTGCGGTCCCGGTGGCCAGTTGCACCCGGACCGGCCCGGTGTCCTCCAGTTCGACGTCCACCTGGGCCAGCGCGGGCCGGCTGAGCCACCGGTCCCCGCTCACCGTCCGGGTGAGCCGCAGCCGCAGCGCGTGCGTGTCCGGCCCGAGCGCCGTGGCTGTGACCAGCGCCCGGGCCCTGGCATACTCGGCGTCCTCGCGCGGCAGCTCGCCGCGGATCTCCACCCGGACGTCGAGCGCGGGCCGGTGGCGCAAACGGGTCATCAGAGCCCTCCTTCTCCGCCACCATGCTGGCCTTCGGGCGGCCGCGCGGCGAGGGTCCAAAGACCCTGCGGTCGGGCCCTGCGGGGGGCCTTCGGGTCCAGCACATCGGCGCAGGTCAACCCGACTCTCCCGGGCAGGCACGGAAGGGTCAGGGAGATCGGCCGTTGGAGTGATCCCCGCGCGTTCGGCGCAACGCCCGTGGAACGGGCGCGTTTGCCATGGCGTGCGCCCTCCAGTGGGGGTGCGCGCGGGGACCGCACTGGCCGGTCCCCCCGCCTCGCGGCCGACCCGCCGGTGCCCCTCCCGGCACCGTCCGCGCCGGCCCCTCTGTGAGAGGTAGTGTCATGACCCTGATGACCGAGACACGGAAACGGATCGTCCCCCCGAGAACCGCGCCGCGCCCGTCCCCCCTGGCCCGCGCGGCCGTCCCGCCGCTCGCCCCCGGCGCCCTCCCCGGCCTCGGGCACGCCGCCGCCCTGCTGCGCGACCCGCTCGGCTTCCTCGGCTCCCTCGCCCGCCACGGCGGCGTGGTCCGCATCCGACTCGGACCACGCACCGTCTGCGTGGTCACCGACGCCCGGCTCGTCCACACCCTGCTCGTCGCGCTCGCCCACGACTGCCCGCGCGGCGCCGTCCAGGACACCCTCAAGACGGCCTTCGGCGACGGCCTGCTGATGTCCGAGGGACAGGCCCACCGTGACCGGCGCCGAATCATCCAGCCCGCCTTCGGCCCGGACCGGATGGCCGAGTACCTGGCCGTGATGCACCAGGTCACCGAGGAACGCGTCGGGCGCTGGCGCCCCGGTCAGGTCCTCGACGTCGCCAAGGAGATGAACCACCTCGCACTGGAGATCGTCACCCGCTCCCTGTTCGGCGCCCGCCTCAGCGAGGACGCCACCCTCGCCTTCCACCGGGCGCTGCCGGACCTGGTGAAGGGCCAGATCGTCCAGTCCCTCTACCCACACCCGTCACTCGCCCGACTGCCCCTGCCCGTCAACCGGCGCTTCGACGCCGCCGTGCGGGTGCTCAACCGGGTCGTCGACCAGGCCGTCAACGGACCTGCGGCGAAAGCCCGTTCCGCCGAGGGCCGAGGCACCCTGCCCGCCCTGCTGCGCGCCGCGACCGACCCGGCCACCGGCCGCCCGCTCACCGAGGCCGACGTCCGGTCCGAGGCGATCACCATGTTCGGCGCGGGCACCGAGACCGTCTCCACCACCCTGACCTGGCTGCTCGACGAACTGCTGCGCCACCCCGAGGTGGAGGCCCGCGTCCTGGCCGAACTCGACGAGCACCTGCCCGCCGGCACCGTCCCCACCCCCGAGGCACTGGCCCGGCTCACCTACACCCGTGGCGTCACCCAGGAGGTGGTGCGGCTGCACGCGCCCAACGCCTTCCTGATGCGCACCGCCCGGGTCCCCGTCGAACTCGGCCCGTACCGGATCCCGGCCGGCACCGAACTGCTCTACAGCCTCACCGCGTTGCACCGCGACCCCGTGCGCTACCCCGAACCGCTCGACTTCCGCCCCGAGCGCTGGCAGGACGGCGGTGGCGCCGGCCGGCCCTCCTTCCTGCCGTTCGGGGCGGGCAAGCACAAGTGCATCGGCGAGGCCTTCGCCTGGGCGGAACTGACCGTCGCGGCAGCCGGCGTCCTGCGCCGCTGGCGGCCGGTCGCCGAGCCGGGATCGCGGGCCCGGGAGGTGGTGTGGACCACGGTCCAGGCGCAGGGGCTGTGCGTCCGGCCGGTCCCGCGCGACCAGCGGACGTCCGGCGGGACACGGGCCCCCATGACCGCTCGCGCCGAACGGCCGGCGCCCGGGAGCGGCGCGACGCCCTCGCCCGACGAGCCCGCCGCACCGGGCGGCTGCCCGTTCACCGCCGCCCCCGCAGCCGCACTGCCACCGCGCCCGCCCGGCGACCTGCTCGCCGCCGCCGACCGGCACGCCGACTGGGCGGTCCGCCGCGGCCTGCTCACCCCCGCGGAGCTGCCCGGCTACCGGGCCTACGCCCTGCACGAGTTGATCGGCCACGCCTTCCCCCGCACCCGGGGCACCGAACTCGACCTGCTGGTGGACGTCCTGGGCTGGTTCACCATCCTCGACGACCGCTTCGACGGCACCCCCGGTCGCCGCCCGGCCGAGGCCCACGCCCTCGTCGACCCGCTGATCGCCCTCCTCGACGGCGACGACACCCCGCCGGACTCCCCGCTCCTCGACTCCTGGCGGGAACTGTGGAACCGCCAGAGCGCGTCGATGTCCCCCGCCTGGTGCGCCCGCGCGGCCCGCGAGTGGCGGGCGTGCCTGGCCACCTTCCCCGCCGAAGCCGACCACCGCGCCCGCGGCACCGTGCCCGCCCGCGGCCTCGGCCTGGCCGACACCATGCGGCTGCGCCGGCACGGCAGTTGCCTCTACCCGTTCATGAACATACTGGAACGGGTCCACGGCACCGAAGCCCCCGCCGCCCTCCACGCGGAACCCGCGCTGCACCGGCTGCGGGCCAACACCGCCGACGCCGCCACCCTGATCAACGACCTCTACTCACTGGAACGGGAGGAACGGCAGGCCGCGGCCGCCTTCAACACCGTACTCACCCTGCAGCGGGCCCGCGGCTGCACCCGCAGCCGGGCCGTCCGCGCGGTCCGCGACCGGGTCGCACTGCTGCGCCGGGAGAGCGAGGAGCTGCGCCGCGACCTGCAGCGCCGCCACCCGGCGGGGCGCTGGTACCTGGACGGCACCCGGGAGCTGGTCGCCGGCGTGCAGGCCTGGACCAGCACCACCGACCGCTACCTGGTGCGGGACGGCGGGCAGCGGCGCCGGTGAACGGACGGGCGCCTGCGGCGGGCCGGGCTCCCCGGGCACGGGCGGACAGGGCCTACTTCCGGCCGCCGAGTGCGAACAGCAGCAGCACGAAACCGGCGAACAGGTGCGTGGCGAAGACGTAGATGCCCGCGCGGATCAGCATCGCCTTGCGGCGCCGCTTCTCCTCGCTCGTGCTGTCGCTCGTGCTGTCGCTCATGGCGGACGGTTCTCCTCGGGTCGGCGGACGGGCCGGGTACGGCTCAGCGGGGCTGTCGGACGCCGGACGCGCGCAGCTCGGTGAGCAGCGCGCCCTGGTCGGTGATCAGCTCGGTCAGGATCCGGCGTGCCGCGCGCAGCAGTTCGGCGACGTCCGGGGTGCTGAGCGCGTACACCACCGTGTTGCCCTCACGGGTGGCCGTGACCAGCTGGGTGCGCCGCAGCACCGCGAGCTGCTGGGAGAGGTTGGACGGCTCGACCTCGATCTCCGCCAGCAGCTCGCGCACCGGCCGGGGTCCGTCCTGGAGCAGTTCCAGGACCCGGATCCGCACGGGGTGGCCGAGGGTGCGGAAGAAGTCCGCCTTGGCCTGGTACAGCGGGACCGGCATCGTCCGCATGCCTCCCTCGGGTCCGGCTCGGGCCGGCTCGGTGATCGTCCTGACCGGGCGGGTCCGTGCCGCGGCCGGTAGGCATCATCGCGGACAGATGAAGATTTCTTCAAGTCGTCACAGCCCGGCGGCTTCCCGTCGACGCGCGGAAGTGACCCACGCCACACCTGCGACCGCGCCCGGGCACGCCGACGCCGAGCCCGGGACGCTGCCAACTCCCGGGCTCGGCAGTCACGGTGACGAGCCGTCAGCAGACTACAGGCACATCGACCGTCACCGGGGCTGGTCCGCGCCAGATCGCCTCCACCGAGAAGGACGCGTGCACGGTCGAACCGCACGGCACGGTCGTGGAGATGCCGTCGACCCGCACGGTGCTGACCGTGAACACGGTGCGGCCGTTCACCGCGCCGAGCGAGGTGCCACCGGCCACGTCGGCCGACAGCCGGGTGAGCAGCTCCTGCGGCGCCGGCGGCCACGGGGTGCCCGGCGACGGCGGGCCGGCCAGGCCGATCTGCCCGTACAGCACGACGCTGTCGCCGGTGACGTCGGCGCAGACCTTGGTCGACAGCCCGGCCTGCAGGCCGGACCACCCGCAGGTGGTGACGGTCGCCGCGGCGGCGGTGGCCGTCGCGGCCGAGGCGAACGCCGGCACGGGCGCCGCGAAGAGGGCGACGGCACCGGCGGTGCCCGCCGCGATCCTGGCGATGCGGTTCATTGACTGCTCCTTGGGAGGCGGTGAGGACGATCAGGGACAGGTGGCGTGGCACATATGACATTTCATAGGTCCACGACAGAAACTCTGCCATGCGATTCCTATGCCCCGAACGCTTTTACCCTTGGAACGGCCGCCTCGACCGAAACCAGACCTTCGATGGCGCGATCACCCTCGACCGGCCGAACGGCCACAACCTTCCAGGCGACGGCAGCGTTGACCCCAGGTGAACCGCTTCCGCACCGCCGCCGCGGGCCTCCTCACCCTCCCCACCCTCCTCGCCCTGACGGCCGCCGGCCCACCGGCCGCCACGCCGACCGCCACGCCACCGGCACCACCGCCACCACCGGCGTCCTCCGCGCCGCCCGCCCCACCACGCGCCGCCCGGCCGGCCTCACCCCCGGCGTCCCTCCTGGGCACCGAGATCCGCCGGATCCCGACCGAGGAACGCGTCCTCGTCCTCACCTTCAACGCTGCCTGGGACGAGACCGGACTCGACACCGTCCTCGACGTCCTGCGCGACCGCGCCGCCCCGGCCGCGTTCTTCCCCACCGGCGACTTCGCCGACCGGCACCCCGGGGCGATCCGCGCCATCGCCGCCGCCGGCCACGGCCTGGGCAACCACTCCTACAGCCACCCGGACTTCTCCGCCCTCACCGCCGAGCGGGCCCGCACCGAGGTACGGCGTGCCGACACCGCGATCCGCCGCGCCGCCCCCGGAACCGACCCGCTGCCGTTCTTCCGCTTCCCGTACAGCGAGACCACCCCGCAGGCCATCGCCACCGTCAACGAACTCGGCTACGCCGACCTGGAGTTCACCGCCGACACCAACGGCTACCTGGGCCCCGGCCACGGCATGACGGCGGACCGCGCGGTCGAACGCGCCCTTGCCGCCCTCACCCCGGGCGCCGTCCTCCAGCTCCACGTCGGCGCCACCGACGAGGGCGGACCCGACACCTGCCTCGACGCCGAAGCCCTCCCCCGCATCATCGACGGCGCCCGGGCACGCGGCTACCGCGTCATCGACCCGCGCACACTGCTCGACCCGTGACCGTCCGGCCCGGGGAGCAGCCCCGCGCGCCGGGGCAGCCGGCGGCGGCGCGTCCGCGCATCGCCGCCTGGCTCCCGCACCGGGCCGACGCCCGCCTGCTCCGCCGCCCACCCGCCGACCGACCGCTCCGCCGCCCACCAACCGCCCGCCGCCTGCTCCGCTGCCCGGCCCGTCAGTCGAGGGCGGCGCGCAGGGCGTCGACGCGGGAGACGGCGGTGGCGAAGGCGTGGCGGTCGAGCCGGCCGGAGTCGAGGGCGGCGGCCAGGGCCTCGGCGGCGTCCGCGCCCTGCCGGGGGTCACGGGCGGAGCAGAGCAGCAGGTCCATGCCGGCTTCCGCGGCAGCCACCGCGCGGTCGCCGGTGTCACCGTAGGGGGCGAGCGCGCCGGCTTCCATCGCGTCGGTGACGGTGACGCCGTCGAAGCCGAGGCGGCCGCGGAGTTCGCCCTGGATGACGGCGGGAGACAGCCCGGCCGGGCGTTCCGGGTCCAGCGCCGGGTACACCGCCCAGGAGGCCATGACGAGCCCCACGCCCGCCGCGATGGCGGCCCGGTAGGGGGCCTCGTCCCGCGCCCGGATCTCCTGCAGCGGCGCGGTGAGGGTGACCGGGCGCTCGTCGGTGTTTCCGTCGAGCGGGGCGGTGCCCAGACCCGGGAAGTGCTTGGCGGTGGCGGCCACGCCGAGGCCCTGCTGGGCGGCGAGGAAGGCACTGCCCAGGCGCCCGACCGTGGCGGGGTCCTGGCCGAAGGAACGCTCGTGGTGGTCGATGAAGTTGTCCGGGGTGTCGTAGACGTCGAGCACCGGGGCGAGGTTGACGTTGAGCCCGGCGTCGGTGAGGGTCCGGGCGGCGCCGGTGCCGGAGGCCACCGCGGCGGCGCGCGGGTTCGGCGCCGACCCGACGCGGCGGGCGGAGAGTTCGGGCGCACCGGGCAGCCGACGGACCTTGCCGCCTTCCTGGTCGGTCATCAGCAGCAGCGTGCGGGGCTTCGGTGCCTCGGCCGCCGCCTGCTTCAACGCGTCGACCGCTTCGGCGAGTTGTTCCGGCCCGGTGATGTTCTCGCCGAACAGGATCACTCCGGCCGCCCGGCCTTCCCGGATCGTCTGCAGCACCTCGGGCGGTGGGGTCGGGCCCGCGTACGAGAGGACGATCCGCCGGCCGGCGAGCACGCGGGAGTCCTCCTGCTCCTGGGCGTCCATCGCTACGGTCCTCTCGGGGTGGATGAGGCGCGGCCCGGGCGCGGCTCCGGTCGGCACGGGCCCGGGCGCGGCCCCGGTCGGCACGGGCCCGAGTGCGGCCCCCAGGACCGCCAGCATGGCCCCGAACTGGGCGACTCGCCGGAAGGGAGCCATCACGCCTCCTGGGTCGACAGCGGACTACGGCCCGTCAGCGTACCCACGGCCCGGTTCCACCAGTCCGCCCCGCATCAGATTCATCCGATAATCCGACAGCTACTTCACCGCAGGAACGCGAGGTGCCCGGATGCCTTCCGACCGGGACCAGGACGCTCCGCCGCGCCCGCGCGTCCCCGCCCCGCTCCGGTACCGGTCAACGGAGAGGACCTCGTCGCCGGGCGGCCGGACCGGGCGCGCTCACCCTGCGTGGCGGACCAGCCGCCCCAGGACGGCGATGCCCTCGGCGATCTCCGCTGGTGCGCCCGCCGCGTAGCCGAGGACCAGTCCGGGCGGGGCCGGGAGGCGGGTGTGCCAGGAGAGGGGCTGGACCTTCACGCCGCGGGCGAGGGCGGCGGTGGCCAGTTCGGTGTCGGTGCAGCCGAGGTCCTCCGGCAGGGTGAGCATCAGGTGGAGGCCGGCCGCCGCGCCGTGGACGGTGGCGCCGGGGAGGTCGCTGCGGATGGCGGCGATCATGGCGTCCCGGCGGCGGCGGTGACGGCGGCGCAGCAGCCGCAGGTGGCGGTCGAGTTCGCCGGATTCCATCAGGCGGGCGAGGACCAGCTGGGGCAGGACGGGGTTGCCGAGGTCGGCGAAGCGCTTGGCGTCGAGGACGGCGTCGCGGAGCCGGGCCGGCACCAGCAGCCAGCCGGTGCGCAGCGCGGGGGCGAGCAGTTTGGAGACGCTGCCCGCGTAGCAGACCCGGTCCGGCAGGGCGGCCCGCAGGGCGGGGACGGGCGGCCGGTCGTAGCGGTGTTCGGCGTCGTAGTCGTCCTCGATGACCAGGCCGCCCTCGGCCGCCCAGTGCAGCAGCTCGCGGCGGCGGTCGCCGCCGAGGACGACGCCGGTCGGGTACTGGTGGGCGGGGGTGAGCAGGACGGCGGGGGCGCCGGTGGCGCGCAGGGCGTCGACCCGGATGCCCTCGGCGTCGACCGGGACGGGCGGGGTGGCGGCGAGCCAGTGGGCGAGGTGGCGGCGGGCGCCGAGGGAGCCCGGGTCCTCGACCGCGACCTCGGTGATGCCGGTCCGATCGAAGGCCCGGCCGAGCAGGGCGAGGGCCTGGGCCGTCCCGGCGACGATCAGGACCTCGTCGGGGTCGGCACGGATGCCCCGGTTACGGGCGAGCCAGTGGGCGACGGCCCGGCGCAGGGCGGGGGTGCCGCGGATGTCGCCGTAGCCGAGGTCGTGGGCGGCGAGGCCGTCCAGGACGGCGCGTTCGGCCCGCAGCCAGGCGGTGCGGGGGAAGGCGGCGAGGTCGGGCAGGCCGGGGGTGAGGTCGATCCGGGCGGGGGTGCCGCGCAGCCGGTCGAACACCTCGGCGTCGGGGTCGTCCCCGAAGAGCTCGGGTGCCGCCGCAGCGGGGTGGGGCGGCTCGGGTGCGGGCGGGGCGACGGGTGCGGCCGGGGCTCCGACCACGACGGTGCCGCCGCGCCCGCGCCCGGAGAGCTGCCCCTCTTCGGCGAGCCGCCGGTAGGCGTCGGTGACCACCCCGCGGGAGACGCCGAGTTCGGCCGCCAGCACCCGGCCGGCGGGCAGTCGGCTGCCGGCCGGAAGCCGGCCGTCGGCGACGGCCTCACGCAGTCGGCGGGCGAGCCAGTCGGTGAGGCCGCCGGGCGGGGCGTCCGCGGTGTCGAGCTGGAGGAAGTCGGCACCGGCCTCTTTGGACCTGTCGGACACGGCACGTTTGGACCTGTTCACCGGACCATAGTGGCGCGAGGGTGGGGTCCATGACCACGGAAACGGCACGGCCCGAGAACACGAACTACGTCCACGGCTACTCGGACACCGAGGCGCAGCGCCTCGGGGACCAGGCGGACACCCTCGCCGACCTGCTGCACGCGGGCACGGCGTACCCGGCCGGGAGCCGGGTGCTGGAGGCGGGCTGCGGGGTGGGGGCGCAGACGGTGCACCTGCTGGCCTCCGGCCCCGGCGTCCTGCTCACCGCGATGGACCTGTCGGCGGAGTCGCTCGCACAGGCCCGCGCCCGGGTGGCGGCGCAGGCGCCCGACGCGGAGGTCACCTGGCACCACGGCGACCTGCACCGGATGCCCTTCCCGGACGGCGCGTTCGACCACGTCTTCCTCTGCTTCGTGCTGGAGCACCTGCCCGACCCGGCGGCCGGGCTGGCGGCGCTGCGGCGGGTGCTGCGGCCGGGCGGCACGATCACGGTGATCGAGGGCGACCACGGTTCGGCCTTCTTCCACCCGCAGAGCCCGGCGGCCCGGCGCACGATCGACCACCTGGTCCGCCTCCAGGCGGAGGCGGGCGGCGACGGGCTGCTCGGCCGCCGCCTCCACCCGCTGCTGTCGGAGGCGGGCTTCACGGACGTGGCGGTGCGCCCGCGGACGGTCTACGCCGACGACGGCCGCCCGGCCCTGGCGGAGGGCTTCACCCTGCGGACCTTCGTCGCGATGGTCGAGGCCGTCCGGGCGGAGGCGCTGGCCGCCGGGCTGAGCACGCCGGACGACTTCGACCGGGGCATCGCGGAGCTGCGCCGCGCGGCCGGGCCGGGCGGGACGTTCCACTACACCTTCTTCAAGGCGGTCGCGGTCAACCCGTGAGGCCGCGCCGCGGCGGACGGCCGCCCGGGCCGCGGCAGCGGGTGGTCCCCCGGGACGGAATCGCCCGGCTACTCCTCGCCGTCCCCGAGGGTGGCCAGCAGGGTGCGCATCGCGTCGACCAGTGCGGCGGTGCGGTCGTCGTCCAGCCCTTGGAGGAGGCCGAACTCGGTGGCGAGGTGGTCGGGCAGGGCGCGTTCGATCAGGGCGTGCCCCTCGGGGGTGAGGGCGACCTCGCGGCTGCGGCCGTCCTGGTCGCTGCGGGTCCGGGTGACCAGGCCGCGGGCCTCCAGGCGGTCGAGGCGCTGGGTGATGGCGCCGGAGGTGACCATGGCGGACTGCATCAGGCCGGTGGGGGTGAGGCGGTAGGGCGGGCCGCTGCGTTTGAGGGTGGCGAGGACGTCGAAGGAGGCGGCGTCGAGGCCGTGCTCGGCGAAGGTGCGGTTGAGCGCCGCGTCCACCAGGCGGTAGAGGCGCTTGAGCCGGCCGAACACCTCCATCGGGGAGACGTCCAGGTCGGGGCGCTCCGCGGCCCACTGCGCGACGACGCGGTCCACATGATCTGCCACGGCACCAGGGTAGGCGATGCGCGAGGGTTTCCTTAGCGGTGAGGTAACTGTGAGCCACGTCACCGCCGAGGAGCGGCGAAGAATGCCTTAGCGCTGAGATACATTGGCTTAGTGCTAAGACATCGCCTCGCCGTCGTGCTGGTGACCGCCCTCGCCCCCGCCGTCTGGGGGACGACCTACCTCGTCACCACCGAGCTGCTCCCGCCCCACCGTCCGCTCCTCGCCGCCGTCCTGCGCTGCCTGCCCGCCGGGCTGCTGCTGATCGCCCTCACCCGCCGGCTGCCGCAGGGCAGCTGGTGGTGGCGCGCGCTGGTCCTCGGCGCGCTCAACATCGGGGCGTTCCAGGCCCTCCTCTTCATCGCGGCCTACCGCCTGCCCGGCGGCATCGCGGCCACCGTCGGCGCCGTCCAGCCGCTGATCACCGCCGGACTCTCGGCCGCCGTCCTCGGCGACCGGCTCACCCTGCGCACCGTGCTCTCCGGCATCGCGGGCGTGGCGGGCGTCAGCCTGCTGGTCCTGCGGGCCGGTGCGACATTGGACGCGCTCGGGGTGGCCGCCGCCCTCGGCGGCGCGGTGGTCATGGCCGCCGGCGTCGTCCTCTCCAAGCGCTGGGCGTCCCCCGCCCCGCTGCTCGCCACCACCGGCTGGCAGCTCACCGCCGGCGGACTGCTGCTGGTGCCGGTCACGCTGCTCACCGAGGGCGCGCCGCCGACCCACTACACCGGCGCCAACCTGCTCGGCTACGGCTACCTCTGCCTGATCGGCGCGGCGTTCACCTACGTGCTCTGGTTCCGCGGTCTGCGGGCGCTCACACCGACCTCGGTCTCCTTCCTCGCCCTGCTCAGCCCGGTGGTCGCCACCGTGATCGGCTGGCTGGCGCTCGGACAGGACCTCAGCCCGCTGCAGGCGCTCGGCGCGCTGATCGTGCTCGGCTCGCTCGTCGTCGCCCAGACCCAGCGGCCCCGCACGACCGGTCCGTCCGCGCCGGGGGCCCGGTCGGCCTCCGCACCACCGGTGCGCGAGAACGCCTGACCCCGCGCGGCCACCCCGGCCCCTTCGTCACCCATCCGCACGCATCACGTCCAAGGAGAACTCCCCATGCGCATCACCGTGTTCGGCGCCACCGGCAACGTCGGCGGCCGGGTCGTCGCCGAGGCACTCGCCCGCGGCCACCAGGTCACCGCCGTCCTCCGGGACCCGGCCAAGCCGCACGGCCTGCCGTCCGCCGCCGCCATCGCGGTCGGCGACGCCCGCAACCCCGCGGACGTCGCCCGGATAGCCGCCGGGCAGGACGCGGTGGTCACCGCGACCCGCCCGGTGCCCGGCAGCGAGCACGAACTGGCCGCCGCCACCACCGGACTGCTCGCGGGCATCGCCGGCACCGGCGTACGGCTGGTGGCCGTCGGCGGCGCGGGCAGCCTCACCGTCCCGGGCTCCGACGGGACGACCCTCGTGGAGTCCCCCGGCTTCCCCGCCGAGATCCGGCCGATCGCGCTGGCCTGCAACGAGCAGCTCGACCTCTACCGCGCGGCCGACGCCGAGGTCGACTGGACGTACCTGAGCCCGGCCGCACTGCTGGAACCCGGCGCGCGCACCGGCCGGTTCCGGCTCGGCCTTGACGAGCTGCTGGTCGACGCCGACGGCAACTCGGCGATCTCCATGGAGGACCTCGCCATCGCACTCCTCGACGAGGTCGAGCGGCCCGCCCACCGCCGCGCCCGGTTCACCGCCGGGTACTGAGGGGCCGCGGGCGACGGTCCCGGCGTCCCGCCGCCGGAGGGATCCCGGGGCCGGCACCCGGCCGGGGGTGTAGCCAGCACCACCCCGAAGACGGAAGCCCGGGTGATCGATCGTCAGGAAGAACCGGGACAGGATCGTTCCCGTGACGAACACCGCATCGACCGACACCACCTCGAACGGCACCACCTCGAACGGCACCGCAGCGCCCGGCACCGCAGCGCCCGGCACGGCCTCGGCCCGCACCGCTCCGAGCGCCGGCCCCCGCGTCCGGCGCGCCGCGCTGGTCGTGGCCGCCGCCCTCCTCGCCGGCCTCGCCGCTCCGGCCACCGCCGGCGCGGACACCGCCCGCGACCCGGGCGACGCCGACCCGGCACCCGCCCGGTACACCCACCAGACCCTGAACTGGCAGCCCTGCGCGAAGCAGCCCGCCCTGGACTGCGCCACCATGGCCGCCCCGCGCGACTGGCACCACCCGGGCACCGGGGCCGACCTGACCATCGCCGTCTCCCGACACCGCGCCACCGAACCGGCCCGGCGCAAGGGCACCCTGCTGATGGCGGCGGGCGGCCCGGGCGGGTCGGGCCTGCTGCGCCCGGCCACCCTGGCCGGCGCGGCCCCGGCCGTCGCCGCCGCGTACGACATCGTGGGCTTCGACCAGCGCGGGGTCGGCGCGAGCACCAAGGCGGTCTGCCAGACGCCGGAGGAGTTCCAGGAGTTCCTGGCCGGCGACTACCGGGACCAGTCCCCCGCCGCGACCGACCGCGTCCTCGCCAACGCCGAGAAGCTGGTGGCCGGTTGCCAGGAGCGCAGCGGCGACCTGATCCCCTACCTGACCACCGAGCAGACCGCCCACGACATCGACCTGTTCCGCTCCCTGCTGGGCGAGCGCAAGCTCAGCTACTACGGCCCGTCCTACGCCACGATGATCGGCGCCTACTACGGGACGCTCTTCCCGCACCGGGTCGAGCGGATGGTGCTGGACAGCAACATCGGCTTCGAGGGCAGCTGGGAGAAGTTCCAACTGGGCCAGCCGATGAGCTTCCAGCGCCGCTTCGACGAGGACTTCGTGCCCTGGCTGGCGGCCCGGGACGCCACCTACCACTGGGGCTCGACACCGGAGCAGGTACGGGCGCACTGGGAGCAACGGCGCGCCGCGCTGCACGACGCGCCCATCGTCGAGGGCTCGCTGACGATCGGCCCCAACCAGCTGGACGACCTGGCGATCTCGGGGCTCTACAGCGCCTCCTACTTCCCGGACGTCGCCCGGCTCCTGACCACCGTCGACCACTGGGACGGTGCCGACGCCGCCACCAGGACGGCCACCGCGACCGCGTTCAACAGTTACCTCAGCCCCGACTTCCTCGCCGAGTACTTCTCGGTGACCTGCAACGACACCCCGTGGACCAAGGACCTGGACACCTGGGTCCGGCTCGGCGCCGAGAACACCGCCCGGTGGCCGCTGGTGGGCGCCCGGACGCTCGCCTTCAGCGCGGTCTGCGCCGACTGGCCGGTCGCCCCGGCGCCCGCGGTCAAGGTCACCGGCGCCCACCTGCCGACCACGCTGATGCTCAACTCGGTCCACGACCCGGCGACCTACTACGAGGCGGCAGTCGGCGCCCACCGCGCACTGCGCGGCTCGAAGCTGGTCACCGTCACCGGGAACGGCGACCACGGCCAGTACCCCGGGCCGAACGCCTGCGTCACCGACGTGGTCGAGCGCTACCTGCTGGACGACCGGGCGCCCGCGCGCGACCTCACCTGCGCCTCGCCGCAGGTGGGTTGAGGCTGTCCCTCGCCGCGGACGGGTCGAGGCGGCGCCTCACCGCAGGCGGGTCGAGGCGGCTCCTCGGTCAGCTCCGGGACCGGGCCGACAGCCTGGCCCGGAGCCAGGCGAGGCCGACCGCCAGCCCGGCGAAGCCGCCGACGGCGAGCTTGATCCCCGCCTTGGCGACGATCCAGCCGACCCCGGGGACGCTCCACCCCAGCCAGTGGAACATCGCCAACATGACGGCCGCGCCGCACACCACGGCCAGCACAGTGGCACCGACGGCGGCGGCCCGCGAGAGTTCCTGCGGGTCGTCGCCCCGGGGCTCCGGAGCGGCCCCGTCCGCGCCCTCGGCGGTCTCGTTCACCATGTCGTTCGTACTCCCCTCAGCCATGGGGTGATGATACGACCTTCAACGCCGGGCCCGGTGGGTGTCCCCGAGGTGCTCGCCGGTCTCGTCGTCGGGGAAGCTGACGGCCATGGTGACGCGGTATTCGTGGACGTCCTCCCGGTGCCCCGGCACCAGGGCCCAGGCCAGCGAGTGCACTTCGGCCTCGGGGGCCTGGCGGCACCAGGCGGCCGCCTCCTCCAGGGCGCGGGCGGCCGACAGGCCCGTGCACACCACGGCGGTGTAGGCGGCGACCGCGACGTCGCCACCGGAGCGACAGGTCCGCGACACCGCCCGGACGGCGGCGGCGGCCTGGGTCAGGTCACGGGCCAGGTCGTCCACCACCCGAGGGGGCGCCGGCAGGACGACCGCTCCCTCGACGACGGTCTCCGGCAGGTTCGCGCTCACGGTCCGGACCTCCATCCGCATCATCACGCGGCACAGCATGCCGGGCGGTGATTCCTGGCATGCCCACTTTCACCGGAACGTCACCCGTCCAGGGCCGAGTCGGGGGCGCACCCTGGCGTCCGGGGACCCGCCCTGCTAGGGAGGCGGCCGCGCGCGCCTGACGACGTGGCAGGTCAGAGGGGTCGCTCGCGGGCGCTGCCGGGGAGCCCGAAACACCGGGCACGTACCACCCCCGTGCTCCGAACCGCCGGTCCGGCGCCGGGGCGCCCGTCCGACCACCGTTGGGCCCTTGGTCAACTCCCGTTACCGGAAGGCGAGATGCCGCCGGAAGCCGGTGGAACAACCGCAGGCCGGCGGCCCCGGGCAGCACCCCCGGGGCCGGCCGCACCCCCGCTGACGTGCCGAGTCAACCCCTCGGTGGGCCCCTGGTCCCCTCCGGGTCACCCTGTCCCTGTCAGATCGTCGTGATACTAATCGTCCGGTCTGCGGGTGCGGGCGCCAGGCGGACGGGCACGATGACGACGGCTCAACCGTTCCGGGATCGTCCGGACGGCGATGGGGAGGGGACACGGATGACGGCGAGGTTCGGCAGCAGCGGGGGCGGGCGGAAGCTCCGGATCGGCAAGCGGGTCACGGGGACGGCGGCGGCCTTCGCCGCGCTGGCCGCCCTGACCGGCTCCCAGGTGACGGGCTTCGGGCTCGCGCCCGCCGCAGCCGCGGACACCGGTCCCAACAGCGGCGCCAGCGCCCAGGATGCCGACCACGGGCAGGCCGCCGGCTCCCCGTTCGGCACCCCCGCTCCCGGCACCGCCGGCACGGGCGTCCCGGCCGACGGCGGCGGCACCCTCCAGTTCCCGCTGCCGCCCGGCGCGCTGCCCGGCGCACCCGTCGCCGGCCCGTTCGCGGCCACCGGGCCCGCGCTGCCCTCCACGGTGCTCGCCGCCTACCGCCAGGCCGAGGCCTCGCTGGCGCAGCGCTCCCCCGGCTGCCACCTCCCCTGGCAACTGCTGGCGGCGATCGGCCAGGTCGAGTCCGGACAGGCCAACGGCGGCCAGGTGGACGCCTCCGGCACGACCCTGACCCCGATCCTCGGCCCGGCACTGGACGGCAACGGCTTCGCCGCGATACCCGACACCGACGGCGGCCGCTACGACGGCGACGCCCGCTGGGACCGCGCCGTCGGACCGATGCAGTTCATCCCCTCCACCTGGGCCTCCTGGGGCGTGGACGCCAACGGCGACGGCAAGGCCGACCCGAACAACGTCTTCGACGCCGCCGAGACCGCCGGCCGTTACCTGTGCGCGGGCGGCCGCGACCTCGCCGACCCGGCCCAGCTCGACCGGGCGGTACTCAGCTACAACAACTCGGGCGAGTACCTGCGGACCGTCCGCAACTGGATGGCCCACTACGGCAGTGGCACGGTGACCACCGTCCCGAACAGCCCGGGGTCCTCGTTCCCGTCGTCCTCGCTGCCCTCGCCGTTCCTCCCGGTCCTCGGCGGCGGTGCGGGCAGCGGCACCACCAGCGGCGGCAGCGCCACGACCCCGCCGCCCGCACCGACGCCGACCCAGGCGCCGACCACGCCGGTCACGCCGGTCACGCCCGCGCCGAACCCGTCGCCGTCGGCGGAGCCGACGACGGCCCCCACCACGACGCCCACGCCCACCGGTTCGCCGTCGCCCACCGCGACGCCGACGTCCACTCCGACCGGCACCCCGACCGGGACGCCGACGACGACCCCGAGCGGCACGCCCACGGGCACCCCGACCGGTACGCCCACGGCCTGCCCGGACCCGACGGCCACGGCCACCCCGACCGGCGCGCCCACCGGAACTCCCACGGGCACGCCCACCCCGACGGGCAGCCCGTCCCCCACCGCCACGCCCACCGGCACCCCGACGGCGACGCCCACCGGCGCCCCCGGCTGCCCGACCCCCGCCCCGACGGCGACGGGCACCCCGAGCGCGGCGCCCAGCACCACCCCCAGCGCCTCGGTCTCACCGTCGGCCGCCGCGAAGAAGTGAACCGAGAGGGGCGCGGTTCCCGCAC
>NZ_JBHWCL010000161.1:0-10878 GCF_042735125.1 Kitasatospora sp. NPDC059599
GGCCCGCCCCCGGCCGTGTGCCGGGGGCGGGCCCGTCGCGCGCTCCGGCTCTCCACCCCGGCCCGGCCGCGCGCTCTCCCGCGCCCGCGGCGGATTCACCCGGATCACCGGCGCAGCCGGGTGAACACTCCCTGGACTCCACCCGAAGGGCGCACAGTCCGCACCGGCGCTGCCACGCTCCGGTGGCAGGCGGCGGCACGGTGGATGACGGTGGATCAGGCGCACCCCCCGCGAGTCCCCTTGTCCGGCACCGTGCCGGCAGTCGCGGTCCGCGCACCGAAAGGAACAACCTGATGCGTTCTGCACGCACCCTGCTCGCCGCGGCGGCCGTCGCCGCGGTCCTGACCGCCGGCGCCCCCATGGCCTTCGCCGACGGCTCCTCCTCCGACCAGGGCAAGAACCTCACCTGGCAGGAGAAGCCCGCCGACGGCTCGAAGCCGGCCGACAGTTCGAAGCCCGCGGACAGTTCGAAGCCCGCCGACAGTTCGAAGCCCGCCGACGACAAGATGGGCGGTGCCGCCTCCCAGGAGCACAAGGGCACCGAGGAGCACAAGGGCTCCGGCGAGCACAAGGGCACCGAGAGCAAGGACGAGGAGCACACGACCCCGCACGGCGGCGTGCACACCGGCGGCGGCGGCCTGGCGCTGTCCGGCGGCGGCCTCGCCTCCGGCGCGGTGCTGCTGCTCGGCGGCCTCGGGGCCGGCGCCTACGCCCTGCGCCGCGGCCGCCGTGCCTCCGGCGCGGTCGCCTGACGCCCCGCACCCTGCTTCCGCCGCCTCCGGGCGCCTCCCCGGCCGGGACGGGGCGCCCCGGGGGTGGCGGGCCGTTCGGAACCGGTTGAGCGGAGGACAGGAATGACGGGCGGTCCCGCCTCTGGAATGCCCCGGCTGCTGCGCGCCGGGATGGGCGCGGCAGCGGTCGGTCTGCTGCTGATCTACAACTCGGTGGACACCGGGCCGCGCACCGACGAGGCGGCGACCCAGGCCGCTCCCCCGGCGGCCGCCGCGCCTGCCGTCCCCGGGCCGTCGGCCGCCTCCCCGCCGCCCGCGGCCGCCGTACCGGGTACGCCGGCGCTCAAGAGCGCCAAGCCGACCCGGCTGCGGATCCCGCAGATCGCCGTGGACGCGCCGTTCACCGAGCTGACCCTCGGCCCGACCGGCCAGCTCAACGCGCCGCCGCCGGACGACAAGAACCTGGTCGGCTGGTACCGCGACGGCGTGACCCCGGGCGAGCGCGGCAGCGCGGTCGTCGCCGGGCACGTGGACACCACCAAGGGCCCGGCGGTGTTCCTGCTGCTGAGCCTGCTGCTGCCGGGCAACAAGGTCGAGGTGAGCCGCGCCGACGGCACCGTCGCGGTCTTCTCGGTGGACTCGGTGGAGACCTTCGCCAAGGACGCGTTCCCCGACAAGAAGGTGTACGGCAAGACGCCCGACGCCCAGCTGCGCCTGATCACCTGCGGCGGCGCGTACGACAAGAAGCGGCGGGACTACCTGGACAACGTGGTGGTCTTCGCCCACCTGGAGTCCTCGCACAAGGCCTGACGCGGCGCCCGCACGGAACGACCGTCGGCCCCCGGTGTCCCCGGGGGCCGACGGTCGTCGTGTGCCGGACTGCCGCGTGAGCCGTGTCAGCCGCGGACGGTGGCCTCGAAGGCGTGCAGGTAGGGGTTGACCGGGCAGACCTCGGTGACCGTCAGGCCGGCTTCCTCCATCAGCCGGACCATGCTCTCCTCGGAGTGCTTGGCGCCGCCGACGTTGAGCATCAGCATCAGGTCCATGGCGGTGGTGAAGCGCATCGACGGGCTGTTGTCGACCAGGTTCTCCACCACCACGACGCGGGCGCCGGGGCGGGCCGCCCGCACCACGTTGGCGAGGGTGCGGCGGGTGCTCTCGTCGTCCCACTCCAGGATGTTCTTGATGATGTAGAGGTCGGCGCGGACCGGGATGTCCACCCGGCAGTCCCCCGGCACCAGCCGGGCCCGGGCCGAGAAGGGGCCGCCCTCCCGCAGCCGGGGGTCGGCACCGGCGACGACCTTGGGCAGGTCGAGCAGGGTGCCGTGCAGCGCCGGGTGCTTCTCCAGCAGGCTGGCCAGGACGTGGCCCTGGCCGCCTCCGATGTCGACCACCGAGTCGACGCCGGTGAGGTCCAGGTAGTCGGCGAAGTCCTGGGCGGACTGCCGGCTGGAGGTGGTCATCGCCTTGTCGAAGACCTTCGCCGAGTCGCCGCCCTCGCTGTGCAGGTAGTCGAAGAACTCCTTGCCGAACAGCTCGGGGAAGACGTTGCGGCCGGAGCGGACCGCCTCGTCCAGCTTGGGCCAGGCCTCCCAGGTCCACGGCTCGGTGCACCAGAGGGAGATGTAGCGCAGGGAGTTGGGGGCGTCCTCGCGCAGCAGCCGGGACATCTCGGTGTGCTCGAAGCGGTCGTCCCCGCTCTCGGCGAAGATGCCGTAGCAGGTGAGCGCGCGCAGCAGGCGGCGCAGTTGGCGGGGTTCGGTGTCGAGCGCGGCGGCGAGATCGGTGACGGTGGTCGGGCTGTCTCCGAGCGCGTCGGCGACGCCGAGCCTGGCGGCCGCGCGGACGGCGGCGGCGCAGGCCGCGCCGAAGACGAGTTCGCGCAGGCGCATCGCGGCCTGCGGGCCGGTGTGGGTGGGTGCGGTGGTCATTCGCGGTTCCTTGGGGGTGGGCGGCGGGGGGTCGGGGTGCTCAGCAGCGGCCGGAGGGCTCGGAACGCTCGCAGGTGTTGTGGGCGAAGGTGTTGCCGGCGCCGGCGTCGCGGTCGGCGAGGTCGGCCGGGGCGTTGCCGCTCAGGTGGTTGTCGGTGACGACGGCCCGGGTGTTGGAGGTGCCGACGGCGCTCTTGAAGAGGACGATGCCGCCGGAGAAGTCCGAGCTGCCGGTGTTGTCGCGGACCTCGTTGTCGGTGACCCGGGTGTCCTCGGTGCCGGTGAGCACGATGCCGGCGCCCTGGATGGCGCCCAGGCGCGGGTTGGCCGGGCAGAACTTGTTGTTGGCGACGACCCTGTTGTGCCGCACGTCGAGGTCCCCGGCGCGGGGCACGCCCTCGTCGCCGACCACGAAGACGCCGCCGCAGTTGCCGTTGATGTCGTTGCCTTCGACGGTCAGTGCGCGCAGCCGGCGGACGGTGACGCCGACCCGGTTGCCGGTCAGCTCGTTGCCCTCGACCACGGTGCCGCCGGTGTCGGGCGCGCCGCCCTCGCGGTAGGCGTAGTTGGCGAGGAAGACGCCGGACTGGCCGTTGTCGGTCGAGCGGTTGCCGATGATGGTGGCCTTGGTGGACATCTCCTGGCTGATGCCCTGCTGGGCGTTGTGGTGGACGTAGGTGGCACGGACGGTCAGGCCGGTGGTGCCGCTGGCGTCGATGCCGTTCTTGGTGAAGCCGGTGACGGCGAGGGCCTCGATCGTGGTGCCGGCCAGCGGGGCCTGCTCGGTGCCGACCACGCAGATGCCGTGCCCGGCGGTGGCGCAGGCGTTCTCCGTGCCGGTGCCGGGGGTGATCACGGTGTCGGCGCCGGATCCGCGCAGGGTGAGGTCGGCGGTGGTGATGCGGACGCTGCCCCGGTAGGTGCCGGGGAGCAGTTGGACGGTGTCGCCGGGCTTCGCGGCGTCGACGGCCTGCTGAACCGATTCGCCCGGCTGGACGAGGTGCAACGTGCCGGCGGCCGCGTGCGCCGGGGGCACGGCGGCCAGGGCGGTGAGGGCGGTGGTCAGGGCGGTGGCGGCGGCGGTGGCCGCGGCGAGGTGGTGGACCCGTCGCGTGGGCATGAGTGGTGACCTGTCTTTCGGCGCGCGCGGTGTTCGTGGGGTGTCGGGGCCCGGGCCGGCGGTGTGGACTGACGCGCTGTGCCCGGACGGTGACGGCCGGTGGGTGCGGCCGAGTCGACGGTACGGTCGCCCGGATGGGGTCGCCACCAGGGCTGGGCCGTGGGACTGACGGGGCGTCGGCCGGGAGTGGGGCGGCCCGGCGTGGCGCGCACCGGGCGGACATGACGCCGCGCCCGACCGCGGGGGGGGGCGGGGCGCGGGGGTGTTTCCCGGTGGGCGCGGGGCGGGGTCCGGTCGGTGCGGTGGGCCGGGGCGGGCACGTCGGTGTCCCGGGCCGGGCCAGCCGGGCACCCGGCCGCGTCCGCGGTGTCGACGGTGTGCACGTCGTTGGCGAAGCGGGGGTCGGACAGCACGGTGCGCACGTCCTGGTAGCGGACGGCGAGCCGGACCGGGTCCACGCCGGGGACGGTGGCGCGGGCGAGCGGGGCGCGTTCGCGCAGGTCGGCGAAGGCCCCGAAGGGGTCGCGGATCAGCTGGTCGGCGCGCAGGTCGACGGTCTCGACGGGTTCGGCGGTGGTCACGGTCGCCTCCTCGGGGTCACGGGTCCCCCTGGTCACGGATCGTGACGGAGCTGGAGGTCACCGGGCCTGGATTCCCCGCCCGATTCACTCGATGGAGTACAGAGGATCGTTTCGCCGGGCCCCGGGAGGTCAGGTCCTCGGGCGCCCGCGTCGACCCGTCGTCCGGCGCCCGCCTCGACCTGCCCGGCGCCGCCGCCCCGGCCCGTGACATGCTCGGGGCCATGACCACCGCGCTCGTACCGCCCGTCGCCACCGTCCGCAACCCGATCGGCGCCCACGTCCCGGTGGCCGGACGCGGGCTGGCCGGGACGGGACTGGCGTACGCACGACGGGTCGGTGCCGAGACGGTGCAGGTGTTCGTCGCCAACCCGCGCGGCTGGGCCACTCCCCCGGGCAACCCGGCGCAGGACGAGGAGTTCCGCACCGCCTGCGCCGACCAGGGCATCCCGGCCTGGGTGCACGCGCCCTACCTGATCAACTTCGGCTCGGACAACCCGGCCACCCGCGAACGCTCGGCCGACTCGCTGCGCCACTCGCTGCGCCGCGGACACGCCATCGGCGCACTCGGCGTGGTGCTGCACACCGGCTCGGCGGTCGGTACCGCGCCCGACGGCGGATCGCGCCGGGCCGAGGCGATGGCGCAGGTCCGCGAGGACGTCCGGCCACTGCTGGACGAACTCGACGCGCTCGGCGAGGACGCGCCCTGGCTGCTGCTGGAACCGACCGCCGGCCAGGGCAGCTCGCTCTGCTCACGGCTGGAGGAACTGGCCGAGTACGTCGAGGCCCTGGACGGCCACCCGAAGGTCGGGGTCTGCCTGGACACCTGCCACGCCTTCGCCGCCGGGCACGATCTGGCGGCACCCGGCGGGGTGACGGCCGCGCTGGACGCCCTGGCCTCCGCCGCCGGTCCGGGCCGGCTGCGGCTGATCCACGCCAACGACTCCGAGGACGTGGTCGGTGCCCGCAAGGACCGGCACGCCAACATCGGCGCCGGGATGATCGGCGCGGAACCGTTCCGCGAGCTGTTCGAGCACCCGGAGACGGCCGGCGTGCCGCTGCTGGTGGAGACCCCGGATCGCAAGCACGGCGGGGACGGCACGGGCCACGCGCTGGACATCACGGTGCTGAAGGAGCTGCGGGAGCGGGCGGCGGTCCGCGTCTGAGCGCTCCGGGCCCCGGCGTTCCGGCGTTCCGGTCCGTATCCGCGTCGGCCTCCGCGTCCTCGCCTGGAGCTGCCGGATGACGGGGCCGGTGGCAGGCTGGAACGGATCACTGCCGCCGGCCTTCCAGGGGGTCGTTTCATGTCTCCGACCCGGAACCTCGCCGCGCTGCCGTGCGGGCGCCGCAGCAAGTGGGTGGTGCTCGCGCTGTGGCTGGTACTGCTGGTGGCCGCCGGTCCACTGGCCGGGAAGCTGATGGGCGCCGAGGACAACCAGGCGTCCAGTTGGCTGCCCGGCAACGCCGAGTCCACCCGGGTGCTCGACGAGCAGCGGGTCTTCCAGCCGGTGGACACCGCCCAGGCCGTCGTGGTGTACCAGCGGGCCGGTGGCATCACCCCCGCCGACCGGGCCGAGGCCACCCGCGACGCCGTCCAGTTCGCCGCCGTGCCGCACGTCGTCGGACCGGTGAACGGTCCGGTGGTGTCCACCGACGGCCAGGCCATGCAGACCACCGTGCCGATCGACATCGGCAGCAACGGCTGGAACGACCTCAAACCCGCCGTCGACCAGCTGCGCCGGATCGCCGCCGACGGCAGTCAGGGCATGATCACCCACGTGACCGGGCCCGGCGGAGTCGCCGCCGACCAGGCCGAGGCCTTCGCGGGCATCGACAGCTCGCTGCTCGTCGCCACCGTCAGTGTGGTGATCATCCTGCTGCTGCTCACCTACCGGAGCCCGGTGTTGTGGGTCCTGCCGCTGGTCTCGGCGGCCGGGGCGCTGGTCGTCGCCGAGGCGATCATCTACCTGCTCGCCAAGCACTCCGGTCTGACCGTCAACGCGCAGAGCGCCGGCATCCTGATCGTCCTGGTGCTCGGCGCGGGGACGGACTACGCGCTGCTGCTCACGGCCCGCTACCGGGAGGAGTTGCGCCGCCACCAGGACCGGCACGAGGCGATGGCGTTCGCCCTGCACCGGGCCGGGCCCGCCATCCTCGCCTCCTCGGCGACCGTGATCATCTCCATGCTCTGCCTGCTGGTCGCCCAGATGAACTCCACCAGCGGCCTCGGCCCGGTCTGCGCGATCGGCGTCCTGGTCGCCCTCGTGGCCATGCTCACCCTGCTGCCCGCCCTGCTGGTGATCGTCGGCCGCTGGGTGTTCTGGCCGGTCCGGCCCGGGTACGGCACGCCGGAGCCGACCAGGACCGGCCGCTGGGCGCACATCGGCACCTGGATCGGACGCCGGCCGCGCAAGGTGTGGGTGACCACGGCGCTGGCGCTCGGGGTCTGCTGCATCGGACTGGTCTCGCTCGACGCCAACGGCCTCAGCACCGCCGGGACCTTCACCGGCAAACCGGACTCGGTGATCGGCCAGCAGGTGCTGGAGCAGCACTTCCCCGGCGGAACGGGCGCACCGCTCACCGTCATCTCCACCGACACCGGCGCGCCCGCCGTCCGGGACGCCGCCAGGACGACGGCCGGGGTCGCGGCCACCACGCCGCCGGTCATCCGCGAAGGGCAGGCCCTGTTCCAGGCCACCCTCGCCGACCCGCCGGACAGCCAGGCCGCCAAGGACACCGTCGACCGGGTGCGGGCCGCCGTGCACGCCGTGCCGAACGCGGACGCCAAGGTCGGCGGGAGCACCGCCGTCGTACTGGACGCCGGGCGCGCCTCCGCCGCCGACAACCGGGCGATCATCCCGCTGGTCCTCGGCGTGGTGCTGCTGATCCTGGCGTTGCTGCTGCGGGCCGTCACGGCGCCGCTGGTGCTGATCGCGACCGTGGTGCTGTCGTACGCGGCGGCGCTCGGGATCAGTGCGTTCTTCTTCGCGCACGTCTTCCACTTCCAGGGCCAGGACAACGCGTTCCCGCTGTTCGTCTTCGTCTTCCTGGTCGCGCTGGGGATCGACTACAACATCTTCCTGATGACCCGGATCCGGGAGGAGTCCGCCCAGCACGGCACCCGGCAGGGGGCGCTGAACGGGCTGTCCGCCACCGGTGGCGTGATCACCTCGGCCGGCCTGATCCTGGCCAGCACCTTCGCCGTGCTCGGCACCCTGCCGATCGTGGGCTTCGCCGAGATCGGCTTCGCGGTGGCCCTCGGCGTGCTGCTCGACACCCTGATCGTGCGTTCGGTGCTGGTCACGGCGCTCACCATGGACCTCGACCGGCACATCTGGTGGCCGGGGCGGCTGTCCCGACCGGACGCGGTCGCGGCCCCGGTCGCGGCGGCTCCGCCGGGCGGACAGGAGTGAGCCCGGGAACCGCTGCGGCGGTTCCCGGGCCCGGTCCTCGATCGACAGCCGGTCAGGCGTCGGTCAGCAGTCGCCGATGCACTTGTCGTCGGAGTGCTCGTGCGCGTTCAGCCAGCTGGCGTGCGGGCCGAACAGGCCGACACCGGCCGAACCCGTCTCCAGGCTCGCCGAGCTGGACGAGTCCGACGCGTGCCAAGCGGCCATCGCCGGCACCGGCACCGCGAAGGCGGCGGCGCCCGTCACGGCGGCGATCACGGCGAGCTTGCGGACGTTTCCACGAAACGACATCAGATGTCCTTTGGGTGGTCTCTGGCATGGAAAGGAGAAGCGCCCCGGGGCCGGCCACAAGCACACCCGGCCACCCCGCAGCACCGGCACAGGTTTGCACACGAACGCGCACGAACCCGCCTCCATCGCAACCCGACTGAGGCATTCGGGTGATGCAACTCCCCCTCCCGGACGAACCAGGGGCCCGTTCGCGCATGCGGTCGATCGGCCGGGCGGACCGCGCCGGACGAGTGCCCGCCGGGCCGCCGCCGCACCGCAAGACTTGCGGCGAAGCGCCGGACCGGCTGAACAAATCCCGTCGATTTGGTGCAAGGTGTCGCCCGGTCCGAGCATGAACGGTCGCTCCGCACCCTCCGCGCGCTCCACCGAGCGTTCCACCGGACGCTCCACCGAGTGCCCCGCCGGGCGCTCCACCGAGCGCTCCGCCGGAGGTCGAGCAGGACCACGAAAGGCGCACCACCCACATGCAGACCAGCCCCGCCGCACCCCGGCAGGCGACCCGACCGAACGCCCCGGAGACCCCGGCCCCGGTCGACCCCACCCCCGCGAAGAACGGCCGCTTCGGGCTCGCGACCGCCACCGCCCTGGTGACGGGCAACATCATCGGCGGCGGCATCTTCATGATCCCGGCCGCCGTCGCCCCGTACGGGACGGTCAGCCTGGTCGCCTTCGCGGTGCTCACCGTGGGCGCGATCGCGCTGGCCCTGGTCTTCGGGCAACTGGCCCGCCGCAACCCGCGCACCGGCGGACCGTACGTCTACGCCCGGGAGGCCTTCGGTGACTTCGCCGGCTTCCTGTCCGCCTGGTCGTACTGGATCACCACCTGGGTCAGCAACGCCGCGCTCGCCGTCGCCGCCGTCGGCTACCTCGACGTGCTGCTGCCCGTCGGCCACTCCACCGCGCTCAGCATCACCGCCGCGCTGGCCTTCCAGTGGCTTCCCGCGCTGGCGAACCTGGCCGGGACCAGGTACGTCGGGGCCGTCCAACTCGTCTCCACCGTCCTGAAGTTCGTCCCGCTGCTCCTGGTCTCGGTCGGCGGCCTGTTCTTCTTCGACCCGAAGAACCTCGGCCCCTTCGACGGCAACGGCCAGGGCTGGGCGGGCGGCATGACCGCCGCCGCGGCGATCCTGCTGTTCAGCTACCTGGGCGTGGAGTCCGCTGCGATGAGCGCGGGCAAGGTCCGCGACCCGGAGCGCAACGTCGGTCGGGCCAGCGTGCTCGGCACCACCGGCGCGGCGGTGGTCTACCTGCTGGGCACGCTCGCGGTCTTCGGCAGCGTCGCACACGAGCGGCTGGTCCACTCCGCCGCACCGTTCTCCGACGCCGTGGACGCCATGTTCGGCGGCTCCTGGGGTGGCACGGCGATCGCCGTCGCCGCACTGGTCTCGATGACCGGCGCCCTCAACGGCTGGACCCTGCTGGCCGCCCAGGCCCCGTACGCGGCCGCCAAGGACGGCCTGTTCCCGGCCGCCTTCGGGAAGGAACGGCGCGGCGTGCCGGTCTTCGGCGTGGTGGTGAGCGTCGCCCTGGCCTCGGCGCTGACCGTCCTCGACTTCGCCAGCGGCGCGAAGGGCGCCTTCGACACCCTGGTGCTGGTCACCACCTTCACCGCCACCGTGCCCTACCTGCTCTCCACCGCCGCCCAGTTGTACTGGCTGGTCCGCGGCGCCACCGACAAGGTGGACAACGGCCGGCTCGTCCGCGACGCGGTGCTCGGGCTCGGCGCCTTCGTCTTCTCCCTCTGGCTCCTGGCCGGCGCCGGCTACGCGGCCGTCTACCAGGGCGTGCTGTTCCTGTTCGCGGGGATCCTGGTCTACGTCTGGATGGCGGGACGGCGCCGCAGCTGACCTCCGGGTCGGCGGCCGGGCCACCGGACGGGCGCCCGACTCCCTTGCCGATTGCCGGATTCGTCCGGCAATCGGCAGGCAATGGACCGGTAAAGACCGGTTGTCCACGAGGATTTCACCTCCCGGGTCTACCCGCGTAGCCGACGGGTTCGCCACACTGGCGCACGCAACTCAGCAGCTCATCCGATGAGATGATGGAGCGTTCGCCATGGCCCCCACCGCGTCCATACGCCGGTTCCTGTCCTGCCTCCCGGCCGCCGCCGCACTCGCCGCCGCCACCGTGCTCACGGCCGGCACCCCCGCCCAGGCCGCCCTGCCGACCCCGATCTCCGCAGCCACCGCCCGCACTTACCTCGCCGCGATGCCCGCCACCGCCGAGAGCCACGCGAGCACCTACGACCGGACGCTGTTCCCGACCTGGATCACCATCAGCGGCACCTGCGACACCCGCGAGTGGGTCGTCAAGCGGGACGGCAGCAACGTCGCCACCGACACCTCCTGCAAGGCCACCAGCGGCAGTTGGTCCTCGCCGTACGACAACGCGACCACCACCAACGCCTCCTCGTTCGACGTCGACCACCTGGTGCCGCTCTCCGAGGCCTGGGCCTCCGGCGCCTGGTCCTGGACCACCGCCCAGCGCCAGGCCTTCGCCAACGACGTCACCCGCCCCCAGCTGCTCCTGGTCTCCGCGAGCAGCAACCGCTCCAAGGGCGACCGCGACCCCGCCGAGTGGCTCCCCCAGGCCTCCTACCGCTGCACCTACGCCCGCGCCTGGGTCCAGGTCAAGCAGTACTACGGCCTCGGCGTCGACAGCGCCGAGAAGACCGCGCTGACCGGCATCCTCAACGGCTGCTGACCGGCGTCCCCCTGACGGCGCCGCATCGACGGCACCCGAGTGACGGCGCCCCTTCGACGGCGCCCGAGTGGCGGCACACGTGCAACGGCGCCCCGCACCGGCCCTCCGGGTCAC
>NZ_JBHWCL010000161.1:10888-21904 GCF_042735125.1 Kitasatospora sp. NPDC059599
CGGTGCGGGGCGCCGACGTCGCGGGACCAGGGCGCTCCCCCGCGGAGTCCACTCGAACGCCACTCTCCGCGCGCCCCGCAGCGCCCCCGCGGCCTACGGTGCGGGCCAGGGGGTCATCCGAGCGGAAGGCTGTTGCTGACATGGCGGGCAGATTCGAGCTGTACGTGGACGAGACCGGGATGCACCGGTTCCGGCTCAAGGCGAGCAACGGGTCGGTCGTGGTGACCGGGGACCCGGAGGAGACCAAGGACGACTGCCTGAAGAGCATCGAGTCGATCCGCAAGCTCGCGCCGTACGCCGAGCTCAAGGAGGCCGCCGGGTCGGTGTGAGGCCTGGACCGCAGCAGGCGCCAGGAGACGCGGGTCGGTGGTGCAAATCGCCGACCCGCGTTCGCTTGTTCGACAGATCCCTTTGGCCGGGTGCACGCCGGGTGCGGACAGAACTCTGGCATGCGTGTCGTCATCGTCACCGAGTCCTTTCCGCCCGAGGTCAACGGGGTCGCCCACAGCGTGCTGCGGACGGCCGAGCACCTGGTCCGCCGGGGCCATCGGCCCCTCGTCGTCACCCCCGCGCCGGCGCGGGGCGCGGAGTGCCCGCCGGAGAGCTTCGGGAGTGCCGAGGCGGCGGAGATCCCCGTGGTGCGCATTCCGTCGATGCCGCTGCCCGGGTACCCACAGGTGCGGATCGCGCTGCCCAGCCGACAGCTCGCGGCCGCGGTCGCCGGACACCGGCCCGACATCGTGCACCTGGCCAGCCCGTTCGTGCTCGGCGCGCGCGGCGGACAGGTCGCGGCCCGGCTCGGGGTGCCCGCCGTGGCCGTCTACCAGACCGACCTCGCCGGGTACGCGCACGCCTACCGGGCCGGACGGGGGCTCGGGGAGGCCGCCGCGTGGCGGCGGATCCGGGCCGTGCACCGGGCGGCCGCCCGCACCCTCGCGCCGTCCACCCCGGCCGCGCAGGACCTGACCGCGCACGGCGTGCCCCGGGTGCAGCTGTGGCCGCGCGGCGTGGACTCGGTGCGGTTCCACCCGCGGCACCGGGACGAGGCACTGCACCGGGCACTCGCCCCGGGCGGGGAAGTGCTCGTCGGGTACGTCGGGCGACTGGCGCCGGAGAAACGGGTCGACCTGCTGACGGCCGCCTCGGCGCTGCCCGGGGTACGCGTGGTGATCGTCGGGGACGGGCCCTCCGCTCCCGGACTGAAGGCCTCGATGCCCGGTGCGGTGTTCCTCGGCCGCCGGACGGGCGAGGAACTCGCCCGCTGCTTCGCGACCCTGGACACGTTCGTGCACACCGGTCCGCTGGAGACCTTCTGCCAGACCATCCAGGAGGCGATGGCGAGCGGGGTACCGGTGATCGGCCCGGCCGCCGGCGGCCCGCTGGACCTGGTGGCGCACCACCGCACCGGACTGCTGGTGCCGCCGCGGGACGGCGCCGCGGTGGCCCGGGCGGTCGCCGAACTGGCCGCCGACCCGGCACGGCGGGCGGCGTACGGGCAGGCGGGCCGGGCGGAGGTGACCGCGCGCACCTGGGAGGCGGTCGGGGACCAGTTGCTGCGGCATTACGCCGAGGTGCTGGCGGAGCACCGGGGGCTGCCGGTGGCGCCGCCCGCACCGGCGCCGGTCGAACCGCTCGCGAAGGGCCCGGCGGCCGCGGACGCCCTGCCGGAGGAGCTGCCGGCATGACCTCCGCCCCGTACGGCGAGGCGCTGACCATCGTGCGGCTCGCCAACTTCGTCACCCCGGTCTCCGGCGGCCTGCGCACCGCGCTGCGGCACCTCGGCGCCGGATACCGGGCGGCCGGGCACCGGCCGGTGTTGATCGTGCCCGGCGGGCGGCGCTCCGAGGAGGAGACCGAACAGGGCCTGGTGCTCACCCTGCCGGGACCGGTGCTGCCGGCCGGCGGCGGCTACCGGCTGCTCACCGACCGCCGGGCCGTGGCCGCCGAGCTGACCCGGCTCTCCCCCGACCGGCTGGAGGTGTCCGACCGCACCACCCTGCGCTGGACCGGCGCCTGGGCCCGCCGGCACGGGGTGCGCTCGGTGATGGTGTCGCACGAGAGCGCCACCGGGGTGCTGCGCACCCGGGGCGTGCCCGGGCCGCTGGCGAACGCGGCCGCCGACCGGCTCAACGCGGCGACCGCCCGGAGCTACGACTCGGTGCTGTGCACCACCGACTGGGCGGCGGCGGAGTTCCGGCGGATCGGCACCCCGAACCTCGTCCGGGCGCCGCTCGGAGTGGACCTGGAGACGATGCGGCCGCTGACGCGGGTCGAGCGGGCGGCCGAACGGGCCCGGTACGCCGCCCCGGAGGACGTGCTGCTGGTGCTGTGCTCGCGGCTCTCGGCGGAGAAGCGTCCCGAGCGGGCGGTCGAGGCGCTGGCCGCGCTGCGGGCACGGCGGGTGCCCGCCGTCCTCGTGGTCGCCGGGACCGGTCCGCTGCGGGACCGGCTGGCGGACCGGGCCGCGCGGCTGCGGCTGCCGGTGCGCTTCCTCGGGCACCTGAGCGGGCGCGAGGCACTGGCCCGGCTGCTGGGCTGCGCGGACGTGGTGCTCGCGCCCGGGCCGGTGGAGACCTTCGGGCTGGCCGCGATGGAGGCGCTGGCCTGCGGAACGCCGGTCGCGGTCAGCCGCTCCTCCGCCCTGCCCGGCCTGGTCGGGCTCGCCGGCGTGACGGCCCCCGACTCCGGCGGCGGATTCGCCTCCGCGGTGCGCCAGTTGCTGGACCGGCCGGAGGGCGTCCGGCGCTCCGCCGCCCGCGCGCAGGCCGAGCGGTACGGCTGGCCGGCGGCGGTGACGGCGTTCCTGGCGGCGCACGGCGTCCGGAACGGCTCCGCAGTGGAAGGGGGACCCGATGAGCAAGCTCGGCACCGGTCCTGACCGGGTGGCGCAAGGCCGCTCCCCGGCCGGCGAGTTGACGCGGTTCGTCGCGCTCGGCGACTCACTGACGGAAGGAGTCGGGGACGCCGTGGACGAGGGGTGGCGCGGCTGGGCCGCCGTCCTGGCACACTCACTGGTGCCCGCCGGCCGGGAGGCCGAGTTCACCAACCTGGCGCACAGCGGCGCACTGACCGTCGACCTGACGACCGGTCAGGTCCCGGCCGCGCTGGCGCTGCGGCCGCAGCTGGCCGCCGTGGTCGTCGGCGGCAACGACACCCTCCGCGCGGGCTTCGACATCCGGCGCACCACGCTGGAGCTGGACGCCGCCCTGGGCGAACTGTCCGGTCACGGCGCCGTCCTGCTGACCGCCTGCCTGCCCGACCCCGGCACCCTGCTCCGGCTCCCCGCGCCACTCGCCCGCCCGCTGGCCCGGCGGATGCGGGCCGTCAACACGGTGGTGCACGCCCTCACCGCGCGCCACCGGGCGGTGCACCTGCACCTCGCCGAGCTCCCGTGGCTGGAGGAACGGCGGCTGCTGAGCGTGGACCGGCTGCACCCCAGCGCGGAGGGGCACCACCTGATCGCCCGCCGCTTCCACGGACTGCTCACCGAGGCCGGACACCCGCTCGGCCCGCCACCCACCGCCGTACCGGCCGAACCCGCGCCGAGCCTGCGCGCCGACCTGTGGTGGATGGCCACCCGGGGCACCCGCTGGGTCGCCGCCCGCAGCACCGACCTGCTGCCCGGGCTACTGGCGCTCGCCGCGGCCGAAGCCGCCGCCCGGGTGCGCGGCGCGAGCGGGCGGCACGACGAACGGATGGCCCGGGCGGCGGCGCAGGCGCTGGCCTCCCTGGGGTGACGGCGGGGCGGGGAGCCGGCGGCGGGTGCGGCTGGGCGGCGCGGTGGGTGCGGCTTGGCGGGCGTGGCGGTGGCGGCGCGGCTCAGCGGCGGTGGCGGCGGCTCAGCGGCGCGCCGGGTGCCGGGCGGCGGGCCGCGGGTCACCCGGCGGTGGGGATCGGCACGGCCGCCGGGCGGGAACCATGGAGGTGGCCCGGGCAGTCGTGACCGGGAGAGGCTACGGCGGAGGGAGTCGGGGTGGAGAGCACGGACCAGAGCGGTCGGGGGATCCTGGCGGCGGCCGGGGTGCTGTTCCCGGACCGGGACGGGCAACTGATGGTGGTACGGCTGCCGTACGACCGGACACATCCGGTGGCGATCCCGGGCGGCGGATGGGAGCCCACCGACCGGTCGCTGCGGGAGACCGCGCTGCGCGAGATCGCCGAGGAACTCGGGTTCACGCCCCGGCTGGGGCCGCTCGCCTGCGTCGACTGGGCGCTGTACCCGGACCGCCCGCCGATCGTGGCGTTCCTGTACTGGGCCGAACCGCTGACGGAGCGGCAGGCGGCGGCGATCCGGCCGGACACCGCCGAGGTCGGCGGATGGACGTGGCTGACCACCGAACAGGCGGGCCGGGCACTGCCACCCCTGCTGTCGCGCCGGGTGACGGCCTGTCTGCGGGTGCCGCGGACCGCCGGGCCGCTGGAACTGGAGGACAGCCGGCCGGTCGGCCACACGCTGCGGGAGCTGCCCGCCGACGCACCGGTGCCCGAGTACCTCGGGCTGGCCGCCGCCCCGGGGCTGAACCCGGAGGTCCAGGAGCGGTCGGAGCCGCCGCTGGACCGGGACACCTACTACGCCCGGCTGCCCCGGATCCGGGCGAAGGCGCGGGCGCTGTTCACCGACGCCGACGGTCGGGTGCTGCTGGTCCGGCTGCGGCCCTGGGACGGACCGCGCGGGCAGGAACCGTACTGGACACTGCCGGGCGGCGGGGTCGAGGCGGACCGGGAGACGCCCCGGGCCGCCGCCCGGCGGGAGGCCCGGGAGGAACTCGGCTGGGAGGTCGAACCCGGGCCGCTGCTGGTGCTCGACTGGCAGCCGGGGGCGGCGGCCGATCCGGGGGCCGATCCGGCGACCGGCCGGGACACCGCCGTCCTGGTGTACGTGTACGACGGGGGCACGGTGACCGACGGGATGCTCGGCTCGATCGTGCTGCAGGAGGAGGAGCTGGTGGAGTGGCGGCTCTGCGAACCGGCCGAGGCGCGGGCCCTGCTCACCGGGCCCTCCTGGGACCGTACGGCCACCGCGCTGGCCGCCCGGGAGCGGGCGGGCGGCCCGGTCGAGCTGGTGCGCGGGCGGGCCGTGGGGTAGCGGGTGAGTGGTCGGGCCGCCGAACGGCGGGCGGGCGGCGGGCGGCGGGCGGTGGCGCGGGCTCCGGGCGGGTGACCGACGGTGGCCCGGCTGCGCGCGGGTGAGCCCGGCTGCCGCTGGGACGACGGTCGTGCTGCCGGAGAGCCGCCGGGACCTCCGGCCGGAGAGGCGGATGGACCGGACCCGGCTGGGACAGACTGGGAGCATGCAGAACGCGATCACGGAGGTGCTGGCCGGCCGTCGGGTGGAGTCGGTCAGCGGAGGCGGATGGCTGGACCTGCGGCTGGACGGCGAGGTGACCGTCCGGGTGGCGCACGAATTCCGTTTCGCTGCGCCGTCGTTCGCCGCACCGGAGGAAGTCGGGCACTTCTTCCCGGGACTGACCGTCCGGCCGAGCGCCGCACTGCTGGCGCTGGTCGGGCGGTCCGTCGACACCGCCCGGATCACCCTGGCAGGCGGGCTGGAGCTGGACTTCGCCGGCGGCGGTGCGCTGTCCGTCCCGCCGCACGCGCAACTGGCGCCGTGGAGCGTGCGGACCGCCGCCGGCGTGGCGTGCGAGGCCCTGCCGGGCGGCGACGTCCGGTGGTCGGCGCAGGAGGATTCCTAGCGGGCGCGGGGTTCGTCGAGCCACCGTCCGCGGTGGGAAGGGCGCCCCGCGGGGAGGGGAGCCCGGCGAGGGAACCCGTCGAGGGGGATCCCGGCCAGGAGGGGATCCCGGCCAGGAGGGGATCCCGGCGGGGCCTGAGCCGCCGCCGGGGACTCCTCCGGTGCCCGGGTGGGCGTCAGACCTCCAGGTCGGCTTCGACCTTGGAGAGCTGGTGACGGGCCATGGCCAGGTTG
This sequence comes from Kitasatospora sp. NPDC059599, assembly GCF_042735125.1. Lineage (NCBI taxonomy): Bacteria > Bacillati > Actinomycetota > Actinomycetes > Kitasatosporales > Streptomycetaceae > Kitasatospora > Kitasatospora sp. NPDC059599. Next base: position 16,815 of record NZ_JBHWCL010000161.1, read on the forward strand.
GCGCGGCCCTTGTCCAGCGCGAGGTAGAGGAACAGGCCCTTGCCGGTGCGGCCGGTGAGCGGGCGGATCAGGTGGTACTGGCTGGACAGGGTGATCAGGATGTCCTCGATCCCGTCCGCCAGGCCGAGCATGTCCATGGTGCGCATCTTGGCGCGGACCACGTCGGTGTTCCCGGCCGCGGCGACGTTGAGGTCGAAACCGCCGGGGCCGTCGAGGGTGGCGAGCGCCATACCGCTGTTGTAGTCGACCAGGGCGGCACCGATGGCGCCCTCGATGCTGGTCATGGCCTGCTTGAGTGCGCCGGCTGCGTCGGTCATCTGGGTAACTCCCGTTCGTGTGTGGGTGTGGTGAGGTGCGGTGGGTGGTTCGGGTCAGCCCGCGTCGCGCGGGTCCTTGGGCACGAGGGCGTCGTTGAGCAGCCCGGCGATGCGTTGGGCGCTGCGACGGGCCTCCAGGTGGAGGCGGCCGACGTTGACGTCCGGGTGCGCCAGCAGTGTCAGCACACAGCTGCCGCCCGCCGCGTAGGTCGCGACGTAGCCGTACTCGCCGCGCACCAGCGACTCCCGGAACTCGCCCTGGCCGGTGGTGTCGGCGAGCCGTTGGGCCAGCGACAGCGAGGCCGCCGTCATCGCGGCCAGGCCGGTGGGTTCGGTCCCGTGGGTGTCGTGCGCGACCAGCAGGCCGTCCACGCTGGCCACCAGACCGCCCGCGAGGTGCGGGACGCGGTGCTTGCAGGCACGCAGTTCGGCGAGCAGCTCGGTCTCCAAGGCGATCAGTTGTCTCCTTCCGACACGCTGCTTGAGTGCCCGCCTCATGGCCGGAACGGCGGGGTCGCGGGCGGGGACTGGGTCAAAGTCGGGCCTCCAGAAGGTCTCGGACCCGGGTCAGCAGCGCGATGTCCGGGTCGGGGACGGCCAGCGGGTGGGCCGCTGCCGGGATGGTCTGGCGTTCGGGGCGGGCCGGCGTTCCGTCGTCGGTCGGCGCGGCGTACTCCGTCGAGGGCGGGGCGACCGCGGTGCCGACCCGGGCGGGGTGGGCGGGCGCGGTTCCGGTCGCGGCTCCGGTCGCGGCTCCGGTCGCTGCGACGGCGGCGTCCGCGGCACCGGTCAGCCTGACACCCGTGGCCCTGGCACCCGTCACCCTGACACCGCGCAGGGAGGCGCCGGGGATCCGGCGGTGCAGGCCACCGGGCGTCGTCCCCCCGACCGCGGGCCCGACGGCGAGACCGGCGGCGAGACCGGCGGCCGGCGGCGCGGTCGGCGGGTGGAGGGCGGGCGACGTCGTGGCAGGGTGCTGTGCGGCGGGTTGCGGCGCAGCCGGTTGTTGGAGGGCGGGTCGCGGCGCAGCCGGTTGCGGGACGGCGGGGACGAGTGCGACCGGGGCCGGTGCCGCGGGCCCGGGCATGACGGGCCCGGGCATGACGGGCCCGGGCATGACGGGCCCGGGCATGACGGGGCCCGGAACGACTGGCGTCGGCAGGACCGGTCCCGGCGCGTCCAGCAGTCCGGCCGCGGCCAGGCGGCGGACGTCCGCCGTGACCCCGAAGCCGGAGCGACCGAGCAGACGGGCCAGGTCCGCCGGGGTTCTTCGTCCGTCGGCGTGGTCGAGCAGCTCGCGCCGACGGCGGCCCGGCGGACGGTGGGAGGGCCGGCGGCTGTGCTCGACCGGGCGGACCGGCGCGGTGTCGAGCTGCGCCCAGGGCCAGATCCGGTCGAGGAGCCGACGGCGGCGTTCGACCTCGCGGCGGAGCCGGTCCGGCGCGACGGCGGCAACCGGTCCGAGCCAGTGCCGGACGTCGGGCTCGAACCGCCAGAGGCCGCCGGCCGGATCGGCGAGGACGAAGAAGGCGGCGTCGAACAGGGTTCCCAGGTGCCCGAGTTCGAGCTCACCCCGGGTGAGCAGCCCTCGTTCGACGAGCGCGTCGCCGACCCGCGCCTGCAGGCCGTGCACCTGGAGGAGTTCCGACCAGCCCTCGGGGGTGATCCGACCGCAGCCGGTGAGCAGGTCGGCCAGGCCGGGTGCGCGCGGGGATTCGGCGCCGGCCACCTCGCCGTCGACCAGGTGGAGGGTGCCGAGCGGGCCGTGCAGGGCGCCGGTGGCCCGACGGTCGGCGAGCAGGGAGAGCGCCTCGCCCGGCGTTCTCGGCGCGGCGTACTCCGTCGGGGGCGGGACGGTACCGGTGGCGGTCGTCACGCGACCCACCGCCCGGGAACGGCGCCGGGTCGGGCTGCGCCGACGGACGGGCGGGCCGACGGCTGAAATGCGACGGCCGCCAGGGGGCGTACGGATGTCACGGTCGTCGAGGTCACCCCAGCACCAGTTCCTCGGCCAGCGCCTGGAGACGGAAGCGGGCGACGGCGAGGTTGCCTTCCGTACGGTCCAACCAGAGGTGCAGGACGAGTCGGCTGTCGAAGACGGTGTCGATGAAGCGGATCAGGTGGTAACTGCGGCCGGCAGTGACGATGATGTCCTCCAACGGGGATCGCCGGTCCTCCGCCACCGTGAAGGTCTGACTCTCGACAGCCGCCCGGACCAGGTCCGTTGCCTCGGCCGCGGAGGTCTCGTGCTCGCCCGTCGGGCTCTCGCCGACGCTGCCGAGGGCGAGCCCGCTGCTCCAGTCGACCAGGCTCGCGGCGCGGGCTCCGGCGATCGCCATCGCTCCGGAGAGGCATTCGTCGATACCCGGCACACCGGCTCCTTCGCGGGGTCTGGGCGGCCGGGCGCTGCGCGGCACCGGCCGGATCGCCACGAGCAGTGGCAGGTTCGACACGGAAGGCTACTGCCGGTTTCCATATGACGAACATTCCAATGGCATATTCACACCAGAAGCAGCTAGTTCCAGCCAAGGTATGACGATGCGTCAGTCCGGCTCGACGGACGAATCTGCTGGCCGGTCGACCGTTCGGGAACGGCGCTCCTCGGCCACCTGGCACGGGACCTTGGCTGATACCGAGCCGCGCCAGGGGGTTTCGAGACCTGAAATGCGATAAAGGGACACACGGGCGAGAGGCGAACATCCGAGGCTCGATGATGAGCAACGTTCATGACGCCGGGCGATGAGCAACGCTCATGACGCCGGCCATGAGGGGCCCTCATGACGGGGTCCATGAGGGGCGCTCATGGCAGTCACCGTGAGCGACGCTCATGGCAGTCACCGTGAGGGACGCTCATGAGGCGCGGGCCGCCATGAACTCCGGGCATGACGAAGGGGCCCGTTCCGCTGGACGGAACGAGCCCCTTCGAGTGGAGCGCCAGGCCCGGGTTGCACGGACTCTTCCTACTGAAAGTAGGACGTGCTCTGGTAGCACCGCTGACGCATGTCCGAGAGATCCGCTTTCCGGAAGATCACTTCCTCTCGACAAGAAGAACATTAGCAGGTCATCACACCTGGTCAGAAATCGCGCCCTGGCCGACGGCCTCGGCGAGCAGACGGTAGGAGTCGAGCAGCGCAGCGCGGTCGTAGGTGCTGGTGGTGACCAGGAACTCGTCCGCGCCGCTGCGCTCCACCAGTGCGGCCAGCTCGGCAGCGGCTTGCTCCGGGGTTCCGGCGATGTGACCCTTGAGCGACTGCTCGTACGCGGCCCGCTCCCGCTCCGTCATCGGCCGGGCGCGGACCTCGGCGGCGGGGGCCAGTGGCGGGAACTCGCCATGGGTGCGGGAGTACGCGCCGGACCAGGCCTCCGGGACGAGCAGTTCGTGGGCCAGCTCTGCGGTCTCGGCCACCGCGACCGTCCCCGAGACCACCACGTAGGGCTCGGTGGCCTGCGCGGAGGGGCGGAACCGGGTGCGGTAGCGGTCGATCGCCGCGAGCATCCGCTCCTCCCCGTGCACAGCGGCGATGACCAACGGCAGCCCGGCGTCGGCGGCGTGGTCCGCGCCCGCACCGGTGGCCAGGACGAAGGCCGGGACGTACAGCCCCTCGGCAGGGCGGGCGTGGACGCCCCGATGCGCCCGCTGCGAGCCGTCGAAGTAGCCGATCAGTTCGGCCAGCTGGGCGCCGAAGTCGTCCGCAGCGTCCTTCTCCCGCCCGAGCGCCCGCCGGACCCCGTCGGTGAAGCCCACCGAGCGGCCGAGTCCCATGTCGATCCGGCCGGGGAACAGCGCCGCGAGCACGCCGAACTGTTCGGCCACCACCATGGGCTGGTGGTTGGGCAGCATCACCCCGCCGGTGCCGACCCGGATGCGCGAGGTGACCGCCGCCACCGCCGCCGCGAGCACGGTGGGCGCCGAACCGGCGACCCCCGGCACCCCGTGGTGCTCGGAGACCCAGAACCGGTGGTAGCCGAGCTGCTCGGCCTCACGGGCGAAGTCCACCGTGTCGCGCAGCGCCCTGGCCGGCTCCTCACCCTGCCGGGTGCGGGAGCGGTCGAGCACGGAGAGCCTGACGGCGGGCGTAGCGCTGGTCACGTGGGTGGAGAACCCCCACCGCCACGAGGGCATTCCCCCGGCCCCCAGACCCCGGCCCCTCGGACCTCGGCCACCCGGATCCCGGCCCCTCGGGCGATCGGCCTGAGGGCAGACGGCCGACGACCGACGACCGACGACCGACGACCGACGACCGACGACCGACGAGCTGCGGCTCAGGCACCCGCCTCCGGTATGCGGTCCGGGCGGGCGCCCTCGACCGGACGGCGACCCCAGGGCTTGTACACCGAGAGGATCACGGTGAAGAGGTAGAGCGAGAGGGCGACCGCCGGGACGATCACCGTGTTGTAGCGGACGAAGCCGAGGTCCTCCGCCCGGATCGGGCCGGTCGGATGCGCGTCCACCGCGCGCACCGCATCGTGCAGCCGGGCGGTCAGGGCGAAGATCGAGGCCGCCATCGCCGCCAGCGTCAGCCAGAACTTGGTGCTCACCCAGTAGTACCGGAACAGGCCCCAGGACGTGCCGAGCCCGAGCGCGACCCCGCTCAGGAAGGTGAGCAGGCTGAGCGGCACCACCAGGGCGTCGCCGAGCATGCCCATCGCCCGGTAGGCGGTGCGCAGCCGGTCGGCGTCCCCGGTCGTCAGTGCCGTCACCGCCAGGGTGAGCAGGCAGAGCATCAGGGCCAGCCAGCTCACCGAGGCGACGACGTGCAGGACGACCAGGGG
>NZ_JBHWCL010000162.1:0-21903 GCF_042735125.1 Kitasatospora sp. NPDC059599
GGCCCCGACCGGGGCCCTCCCACCGCTTCGCCGTCATGTGTCCCGCCGCGGGTCACTCCCAGCCCATGCTGTCGCCCGACTGCGGCGCGGCGCTGCCCGTCACCACCGCCGGCCGCGCCGACCCAGCCGCATCGGCGGCATCGGCGGCGGCCGCGACGCCGACACCCAGCAGCGAGCCCACGACGGCGAGGAGGAGGACGAGGGCCGGGCGGGCGGTCTTGTGCATGGTGAACTCCTGCGAGTGACGGAACCGGAGAGAGCGTGTGCGCACCCGGGCCGGCCGTTCGCCGCGCCCCGGGCTGTGATCACCAGCCTGACCGCTCACACCCCCCGCTGTCTGCACGAACGGGCGGCATGGTGCTGCCCTGGCAACACCATGCCGCCCGCCCGACGGCCCGTCACCTCACGGCCGGGGCCGCCGAGATCAGGGCAGCCACCACACCGAGACCACCTCGATCGGCTCCTCGCCGTCGTTGTGCAGCTGGTGGGTGTGCCCGCTGTCGTAGAAGAAGTGCTCACCGGCCGACACCCGGCGCTCGACACCGTCCACCGACAGCACCCCGCAGCCGCTGCGCACGAACCAGACCTCCCGCTCGGGGTGGCAGTCCGCGGCCGTGGTCACGCCCGGCGGGACGTGGATGTGCGCGAAGGTGAACGGCGCCACGGGCTGTGCGCCGCCGGGCAGTTCCAGCAGTGCGAGGTGGGCGCCGGAGGGGCGCAGTTTGAACTCCGCCTCGGGCAGGGCTGCGGTGAACTCCTCGGTCATGCTCATGCGTTGGTCTCCATCGGATCGTGGTGGGTCGTACCGGTGCGGGTCGCACCGGCATGCTCCGGCCCGGCATGGCCCGGCCCGGCATGCCCTGGGCCGGTATGGCCCGGGCGGGTGTGGTCCTGATCGGTGTGCTCCGGACCGGTGTGCTCCGGGGCCGGGCCGGTCAGGGCGAAGTGGTGCAGGACCTCCTCGGCCGGCCGGCGGCCGGCGGCGACCTGCTCGGTGACCTGCACGCCGGCCGCCCGCAGCTGCGCCAGCAGCTCGTCGCCGTGCCGGCCGGCGAACACCTCCTGCGGGGTGTGCAGGCCGTACCCGGCGGGCTGTCCGGTGGCGAGCAGCCGCACGCAGGCGGCCAGGGTGAAGCCGGTGAGCCGGGCCATCGAGGTGAGGCCGTCGGTGTCCAGCCGGTCCACCACGGTGGTGGTGGCCGTCTCGAAGTCCTCGTCGCCGCCGCCGGTGGCGCGGATGTGCAGCAGCGTCACGTCCACGTCGCCCTCCCGGCGGCGGACGTGTTCGGCGAGCACGTCGTCGAGGACCGCGCGCGGTGCCACCCGTGTGTCGTGCACGGTGCGCGGCTGCTCGTCGAGCAGTCCGCACTCGGCGAAGGCCCGGACCTTCTGCGCGTAGCCGGGCCAGCGCAGCGTCTTCTGGCTCACCTCGGGGACGCGCCCGAGCACCGGGTCGTCGACCAGGCCCGGCAGCATCCCGTCGTCGTAGGCCTCCAGGGTGCCCAGGCCGGCCACCCGCACCGACTCCAGGCCGCCGAACCGCGGCACCCGCACCAGGGCGCCGCCGCGCACGCTCCACGTCGCCCGGGGCGTGATGGTCAGCCGGTCCCCGTACAGGGCGAGGTGGTTGAGCGGCGGACGGGGGTCGAGCGGGATGCCGCCGCACCAGATCCGCAGCTGCTCGCAGGCGCGGAGCCTGGACACGGCGCGGCGGGCCAGGATCTCGGTCAGGCCCGGCTCCAGGCCGACCGGCAGGATCAGCCGGGCCCGGCCCCGGCGGGCCGCCTCGCCGAGCCCGGCCAGTGCGTCGTCCGGCGGCCGGCCGATGCCGGCAGCGGCGCTCCCGCAGGCCACCAGCCGCTCCAGCAGCGGCCGGGCCGCGACCCAGGGCAGGGCGACAGCCACGGCGTCCGCGTCGGCCACCGCCTGCTGGAACCCCGCGTCGCCGGTGTCACCGACCAGTGTCCGTACCGTGGCCCCGGCGGCGCGCAGCCGGGCCGCCACCTCCTCGACCCGCTGCGGGTCGCGGTCGGCCAGGAGCAGTTCGGCGTCCGGTTCGGTCGCGGCCAGCCGCAGGGCGGCCGCGGCCCCCATCGGCCCGCAGCCGACCACCGCGTACCTCATACGGCGACCACCGTGCCGGCCACACCGGGACCGACCACCGCGCCGGCCGCACCGGGGCCGTCCGCCGGGGCGCCCGCCGGGCCGTCGCCGGGCACGGCGGCCGGGTCCAGCAGCGTGCCGTCCCAGCGCACGCCCTGCGCCGCCAGACCCAGCCGCCCGCGCAGCACCGCGCAGGTCTGCGGCAGGAACGGCAGGCCGGCCACCGCGACCGTGCGCAGCACCCGCAGCGCCAGGGCCCGGTACTCGGCGGCCTCGCGCGCCGGCGCACCGGCGGCCAGGGCCAGCGCCTCCTGCCCGTCCAGGACCAGCCGCAGCAGCGCGTGGGCCGCCGACCGGCAGGAGAAGGACTCCAGCCGGTAGGCCCGCCACAGGTCCTGCGCCCAGGTGGCGCAGCTCGCCGTCAGCGCGGCCGGCCCCTGACCGAGCTGCCCCGCCCCACCGGCGTCCGTCCCACCGGCGTCCGACCCGCCGGCTCCCGACGACCCCCCGGCGTCCGCCCCACCGGCCCGCGGCACCACGGCGCCGAGCTCCTCCGCCCAGGCCAGCAGCCGCGCGGCCAGCCCGTGGACGGGCGAGGCGAGGAACTCCTCCATCGTGAAGTCGGTCTCGTTGTTCTCCGGACGGGTCAGCGAGGTGTACAGCCGGGCCTCGTCGGCACAGCTGCGGGCCACCAGGTCCCGGGCCCACACCAGGTGGTTGCGGGAGGTCGAGAACTTCGCCCCGTCCAGCCGGTAGAAGTACGACATGTCCAGGTAACTCGGCAGCGGCGCGACACCCGTACCGGCGGCCAGCAGCACGGCCGGCAGGATGAACAGCCGCTCGAAGGCGTTGTCGAAGCCGAAGAACATCGCCGACGGCGAACCCTGCGGGGCGATCCCCGCCTCCCGGGCCTGCTCCACCATCACCTGGTAGCGCCCGGCCAACTCGAACGCCGGGTAGACACTCTGACCCCCGACCCCCTCACCCGGCCGCTCCGGCACCGCGATGCCCAGCGCCGACACGTAGCTCACCGGCACCTCCGGCAGCTCCCGGGCCAGCACCCGGTCGGCGTAACGCCGGGCGGCCGGCGACAGGTGCGCCCCGGCGAGCCACCCGGCCAGCTCCCCACGCAACGGCTCCAGCAGCAGGTACAGCCGCCGCAGCGGCCGCAGCTCGGTCGCCCCGCCGCACACCGCACAGGTACCGCCGACCAGTTCGCAGTCGTCGTGGTGCAGCGCACAGGCCTCGCAGTCGATCCCCGCCGCGCCCGCCGTGCCGCAGTGCGGGCAGCTCCCGCTCACATAGCCCTGGAAGCGCCAGTCCGCGCACCCCACGCAGTAGTGCGCGGGCCGGGTCCGCACCCGCACCGCACCCGACTCCCGCGCCCGCCCGAGCATCTCCAGCACCACCGCGCCGATCCGCTGCGCATCGGCGCCGCGCAGCGCCACGTCCGGCTCGACGGCAGCGGACCTGAAGGTCTCCCAGATCCGCTCGCTGAGCAGGTCCGCGTACTGCGGGTACGGCACACCGGCCCGCTCGGCCGCGAACATCACATGGGTGTTCATCCAGGCGGTACCGAGCAGCAGCCGGCCCTGCCCGCCCCGGAACTCCAGACAGCGGCGGGCCACATCGGCCGCCACGAACGGACCGGCCAGATGACCGACGTGCAGGTCCCCGTTGGGGGTGGGATTGCTCGGCGCGAACAGGACAGTGGCCGACGGGTCGGCGGTGGGCATGGTTCTCCTCGAATGGTCGTACGTCAAAGTCAGCGGGCCCGCAGCCGCCGGGCACCGGCCGCAGCGGGCACCGGAAACCGGGCCACTGCGCCCGGGGGACCGGCGGCCGGCTCAGGCCAGGGCGCCGAGCCCCGCGGGGGAGCGGCCGCCCGCGGCGCCCGCACCGGCAGCCGGCCCCTGCCCGCCGTCGGCGGACCGCTGCCCGCCGTCCGCCCGGTGGTCGTCCGCCCGGTGGCCGCCGGGTGCGTAGCTGTGCAGGATGCGGTCGGAGAGCGCGCCGAGGCAGCTGAGGTTGGCGAAGCCGGGGCCCTGGGCGAGCCCGGCCAGGGCGGGGACGTGCAGCCGGGGCCCGGGGGCCTCCACGGCCAGGTCGGCGGCCACGGAGCGCATCACGGAACGCTGGTCGCCGAGGTCCACCCCGGCGTCGGCCGCCAGCTCCCGTGCGGTGGAGGGGGAGAGCAGCATGTGCAGCTGGGCCAGCGGCGAGCTGCCGATGCAGTTCACCACCAGGTCGCAGTCGATCCGGCGGCGCCCGGACGGCCCGTCCAGCTCGACGCCGAGCCGGCCGTCGCCCCCGCAGCCGATGTACTCCACCCGGCCGGTCTCGAAGCCCAGCCGCGGGTCACCGGCCAGCCCGGCCAGCACGCCGGGCGAGAGCACCCCGCGGTCGGTGCGCCGGATGAACTCCTCGCGCAGCGACTCCGGCAGCTCGCGCCACCCGGCGGCCTCGGGCTCCGAGTAGACCCCGTTCTCCAGGTAGGACTCGGCCCGGCTGTACGGCGGCGTCGGCGAGGCGATGGTCACCGACGACACGGCGTCCCCCAGCGGGCCGAGCAGGTAGGTCGCGAAGCTCGCCGCGCTCTCCCCGGCGCCGACCAGCAGCACCTCACGGCCGCCGCCGAGCAGCCCGCGCACGGCGGAACGGTCCACCGAGGCGGGGATCACCCGGTCCGCCGCGTCCTCGTCGCAGGGCAGCGGACGCGACTCGCCCGGCCCGGTGAGCACCACGCCGTACGCCTCCAGGGAGCGTGAACGGCCCTGCGCGTCCAGGTGGTCGACGGTCCACCGCCGCGGCCCCCGGTGCAGGCCGCTCACCCGGCCGCGGACCACCTCGACACCCTCACGGGCCTGCTCGAACACCCACGCCAGGTACTCGGCGAACACCCGGTGGGTGGGGGCCGGCCCCCCGGAGTCGACCCAGCGGCTGAACTCCCCGCGGGACACCAGGAAACGCTGCCAGGAGAACGTGCCGGCCATCATGGCGTCCAGTTCCGCACCGCCGGCCTCGAAAAGCCGCGAACTGCGGTACGGAAATCCGACGTCCTTCTCCGGCCGGGTGCCGAGGAATTCACTGCCGGTGGTATTCCCGTGGCGACCGCTCCAGGAAGCGGCGATCTCCGCCGATTCGACCACCACAATGCGCACCTCGGCCATTTCCAGCCGATTCAGACAGTGCGCCTTCGCCGCCAGACTTGCGGCCTTCGGGCCTCCCCCCACCACTAGCAGGTCGTACGGGCCTGTGCTGCGACTGCGGTCCATGGATTCCCAGGTGTCTCGGGCAACCCGCGGACGGTGCTCCGCGGTTCTCTCCCGGCCATGCTTCCGCGCCGGACCACCCCCAGTCACCCGTTCCGGCGTGCAGGACCGTGCAACGGCAGCAATCGGCCAACCGCCCGGTCAGTCCAGCAGACGGTCGAAGTAATCCCGCACGATCAGCGCCTCACTGTTGAGAATTGACCACCCGTCAAGCATTCCCCCCGGCATCGTCAACTGCAGACAGCCCCGCGCGGCAGCCGCCTCGGCGTGCCCCGCATCGGCCCCCACCAGGAACACCACCAGACTCGGCGGCTCCCGGTCCAGCCGGGCCGTCACGTGCGCGGCCGCCGGCACCGTCCGCAGCACCGCACCACGTACCCCCACCGGATCCACCGGGTCGTACGGAACGGCCGGAGCAGCCAGCGAGACGTGCACCAGATACATCTGCATTCCTTGTCGCCGCAGGGCTCGGCCCAGGACCCGACCCCGACGCGTGAAGAGCACTCAGGCCCGGCCCGGGAGACGCAGAACAGGTGGAGGGTGCACAGGCCGGGAATTCGGCGAAACCCTACTCACCGAGCCGATCGAGCGCAATTCCCCACCGCCCCGGCACAACCGTTTCCACCACCTCATCCACTTAAACTGCAGTTAAAGCACCGTACGGACGAGTTCCTGACAACACCGGACACCCACCCCGCCACCCGGCCCTGTCGTCCACCCCGCACAAGGACACGAACCGTGGCCCCGCCCCCGACCACCACACCCGACCGCCCCGAAGCCCCGCCCCACCCCGGATGCACGAGACCACCCCCGACAGCCGCCCGTCACACCGCAAAGACAGCCGCACCCGAGAACGGGCCGGGCCACCCACGGCCGGTACACCCGACACGACCGACCCCACCGCACCCACCGACCGCACCCGGCACATCCACATCCCCCCCCCCGGGTCACCATCAAGAGCCCGGGACACCACACCGAAATTCCACGGCCCCACCGACCGGTCCCACCCCGCCACCCGGCCGCAGCCACCGGACCGACGCCGCCCGACCTCCCGCAGAGCACGCTCCGGGACCGGATCACCGGCCGTCAGTCACGGGCCGACACCGTCACCACGCACCCCGACCCCCGCCGCACCCGCCCGCAGGCCACACCGAACCACCACCGGCACGACGCCACGGACAACCCCGGCGCCCGATCCCGGCCACGCGCACACGCCACCCCGCCCCACCTCGCGGGGCCCGCCCACCCCGAGGCGCCCACCCGCCCGACCGGCAGCCTGCCCGACACGCCCGGGACCGCGCCGCCGCGCAACCGGTGGACACGCCCGGCAACGACCCCGTCCGCCCGCATCCCTCAGCAGCCGGCCACAGAGAAACCACCCCCGGCCGCCCCCTACCGGCCCGCCGCCTCCAACACCTGCGTGACCAGAGCGACATCGGCCTTGGGTATCACGATCACGTGCTGCTCCTCGCCCACCACCAGATCGAAGCGAGCCATCTTCGGGAGCGGCGTCCGCTGCTCCGACGGCGACAGACGGAACGGCCCCCGGAGCACCACCTCCTCGCGGGTGCGCTGATGACGCCAGGCCACCGAGCCCGCCGCGAGATACAGGTGACCGGCCGCCGCGTGCGCGACAGTGCGCCCCTTGCCCACCGACAACATCCGGACCGTACCCAGCGTCGGACTCGAACAGAACACCTGCAACGTGGCACCCGCCCGAAGATCGGCCAGATCCTTCTCCGTACTCAGCCGCCGGACACCGACCAGCGAAAGCAGCACATCGGAAAGGGTTCTGGTTCCCGCAGCACGGCGGATGTCGGTCGTCATGGCGCAGATCCTCCCAGAGACGCCCGGAAAGCCCGTGACCAGGGCGGTTCCCGAAACGTCCAGCCGACGCCCCCCCACGCCCACCGCCACGGTGACCCCCGATCCCGGCCCCCGGCAAGGCCGGCGGCATCGACAGGCGGGTGCCGAGGGGACCGGTTCCGTGGCGACCCGGACAAGCCGAGGAAGGCAGCCCAGAGCCGGCATACCGCCCACCGGCTCACCCCAAAGGCCCTTCACGACGCGCAGAACGCCTGGCGCACCATCGGCGAGGTCCACGAAGGCCGGCCAGCCAACGCGATCGCGGCGTACGTCACCGCCTTCGTCGGCCGACAGGACCACCCGGCGAAGCCGGACCGGGCCTCCACACCGCCGGCGAACCCGGCACCGGCGGGCCGGCGGATCGGTGACGCCTGCGACAGGTACGCCAGGCACATCGACGACTCCGGGAGCTTCTTCGACAACCGGTTCGCCGCGCCCTGGGACGACCCGGTCTTCGCAGGTGAGGGCAACGACGGCGGCCTGAAGGACAAAGTCCTCGGCGATGGCCTCGGCCGGGCCGTCGGCGTCGAAGGAGACAGCGACATCGCGGTACTCGTCGACTTCGGATCGCGGCGGGAACGCATCACCCAGCCCTACGCCACGATGTTCAAACTCTGACCCAGGAGGGGACGCGGCGGGGGTGGTCCGGGGCCGGTGGCCGGCCGGGGGGCCGTTGCGGATCGGTGTCGGTACCCAGCCGGCGGCGTTCACCATCGAAGGGGCGATCCGCGCCTCGATGCGGATGAGCCACAAGGGCATCTGCCACGTGCCGTCCGTGGTGTGGCATGCGTACTGCCGCTGGGCTTTCCTGCAGGGCATCGAGCCGGAGCGGATCTCCGAGCGCTGGGCGGGCGGCAGCGGCGGCGGCCGGTGGCCGGACGGCTGGCTCGCGCAGGTGCCCGCGCTGAGCGAGCGCCGCGGCTCGGTGCCGGCCACCGTTGCGGCATTGACCGGGCTGACGAAGGGCCCCCGGCGCAGCCGGTCACCGGCAGCCGAGGAGCCCACGCGCTCACCCGGAGCCCGGCCCTCGGACTGCTGCGGCCCTGCTGCGGACCGGACACCTGCGCGACGGTGATCCGTGGGACAGCCGCGCTCACCCACGGCGCTCCGGACACACAGGACGCGGCTGTCGGCGCGGCCCGACTCGTCGCCCACCGTCTCACCGAGAGCGATCCCTTCCGGGCGTGGACGGACTCCCGTCCGGGCGACGACCACCCGACCGACACGCTGGTCCGTTCCCTGCCCATGCCGCACTCGGCGAGCCCCGACACGGTTCTGGACCTGCTGAAAGCACCCGGCGGCGTCCCGGACCATGGGCAGCTCGCCTGGATGGCTCCGGACGCGACCGCCTCCTCGGCGCTGCTCGGCGCCCTCCTCGTGGTCTCCCGCTTCCCCGGCCCGACACCGTGGGCGCCGCCCTGCAGTTCGCGGCCGGCGCGCCGGACGGCAACTCGGTGGCGGCCACCGCCGGTGCACTGCTCGGTGCCGCGCACGGCGTCGACGCGCTGCCCGTCGAGCTGCTGAGCCGGCTCGAACTCGCCTGGGTGCTCGATGTCCTGGCCCGTGACCTGCTCCAGGAGTACGTCGACTCGCCCGGCGGCAGCGAGCACGTACCGGCCCGCGACCCGCACTGGTGGAACCGCTATCCCGGCTGGTGACACCGGCCCCAGCCGGGACATCCCTACCAGGCCACCCCCAGGGCCTCCAACTGCCCCGCGCTGCTCTGCAGTCAGCTTGTTCTGGCGGACCTTCTGGTTGCTGAGCCAGCTACCCCAGGACAGCCCGCGGAGGGGGCTTCGTCCGGACGGCGGCGGTGCGGCGGCCTGCGGGTGGGGCCGTCTTCTGACGTCGGTGGCATGACGACGGAGAGCACGGCGGTGGGGGTTCGGTCGCACCACCCTCGGGAAGTGGGAGCTGGACGTCCTGGTCGAGGCCGGCGATCTCGTCGTCAGCGAGCTCGCCGGCAACGCCGCGAAGACCGGCTGCCGCCTGACGATGACCGTCACCGCCGTACGCCGCACCGACCGGCCGCGGCTGGAGGACGGAGGCGGGCTGCTCGTGCTCCTCAGGGGTTCCGCAGGCCGTCGGCTATCCGAAGGAGCTCGTCGGGCGACAGGGCCGTGCGTTGCGGGTCGAAGCTGACCACGGTGAATGTGCTGACGCCGTCGGACCAGGTGAGGGCACGTTCGGAATCCGTATCGCACACGAGGGACGCGCTGTGGCCGTGGACGGACATCGGTGCACCGGCGTGGGTGTCCGGTGGCGGGTCCTGGGTGCCGGCTGTGGGGAGGACTTGGGTGATGCTCAGCGCGGGCCTGCCGGCGGTCGCGTAGTAGCGGGTCCAGGAGGGCACGGTGTCGCTGCGGTTGTACGGATTGGGAGTCCACGGTCCGGCCACGGAGCCGAAGACCTGTGGGACGTCCGATATCGCGGTGAAGCCCGGGGGGAGGTAGTCGACGTCGGCGAGCCGGGCGGCGGGGAACGAGACGAAGGGCTTTCCCGTGTTGGCCTCCGACAGCTGTCTGGTCCCCAGAGGCGCGTGGAGCGTGAAACTGACCAGCCGGCTCGCCGAGGGGCACTTCCGGGTCTGGTCCACGGTGTTCCCGGTCTTCAGATCCGCGGCGACCGTCTGCGACGTCTCGCGCGCGAACAGCCGCGGTTGGGCCTCCTGGCAGGGTGTCCACATGACCGGTGTCGTGAAGGTGCGGCCGTCGGCGCTGAGGAGCACCTGGCTGAACAAGCCTGCGTCAGCGCCGGGCTCGCGGTCCGCAGCGTAGCGCACCACTGCGGACAGAGCCGCCAGGGCGACCACGGCGCACACGGCGATGAGGGCCTTGCGGCGCCCCGGTGATGGCATTCGACCACTCCACGTTCGACGGCAAGGTCTGTTCGACCCGATGTCACCACGGTTCCAGCGCTTTCGCGGTGGCCCGCCCTCCGAGGGGCGACCGTGACACTGGCGGGCAGGAGGATGGTACACACGCGTCCCCGTGGAGCTCCGGGCGCAGCTGCGCCGGGCGGTGGAGGGCGTTCAGTGCCGCGGTCGACCGTCCCCACGTGGCGGCCGCCGTTGGTACGAGTACCAGGATGGGCACAAGGGGAGGAACCCAATGGCTGATTGATGCTTCGACCAGCGCGGGCAAGGCGGTACTGCACCATGATCGCTACCCCACGCTTGAGGAACTCTCCGACACCGCGTACCTGCTGGCCGTCCGGTATCCGGAGCACTGCCGCGTACGGACTGTCGGAACCTCTCGTGCCGGCAGGCCGCTGCTGCTCCTGTCGATCGGCGACGCCACCGACAATGTGCTGATTGTGGCCGGCGCGCACGCCGAGGAATTCTCCGGCCGGGCGGGCATCGTGGAACTGGCCCATCGGGTCCTGGCCCGACCCACCTGCTTGAGACGGTGACCTGGAACTTCCTGCTGTGCCTCGACCCTGACGGTGCGCACCTGGCGGAGGGGAGCCTCGCCGCCCGGACCCTGCCCGAGTACTTCGCGGGCTACTTCCGCCCCGCCGCGGCGGAGCAGTCCGAACGGGCGCCGGCGATCGGCACGAAGCTCCCGGAGAGCCGGATCCTCCTCAACCTGATCGACGAAATCCGTCCATCCCTCCAGTTGACCCTGCACAGCGTCGACGTGTGCGGAACCTTCGTACAGTCGACGCGAACGCATGATCACCCAGAAGATGCCCGGCGCGGTCGCCCAACGCCTCTACGCGGTCGCCCAACGCCTCTACGCGGCCCGCGACGCCGGAGCGCCCCAGGCCCAGCAGGAAGCGATCCCGGGCTGACGCCGTCGAAGCACCGCAGTCGTCCCGGCCGGGACGGACCGCGTTCCGGCGTGGCGCTGCCAACCGAACGGCTCGACCAGCGTCCTGCGCGCCGCGTGCCAGGCTGCCGGCCCGCCGCCTGCAGCGCCTTCATTACGCCTCGGGACGGAACGGCCGGGGGCGGCGCGAGCCGCCCCCGGCCGCTTCGTCAGTGTCCGGTCGCCGTCGGCGTCAGGCCGTCCTCGGCTGTGGCTTCCGCGTCCACCTCATCCGCCGTTGGGCGGTTGCCGGTTGGCGTAGTAGTAGAGGGCGAGGTCGTCCGGGTGGTGGGTGCGTTCCTCGGTGCCTCCGATCTCCTTGAGGATGAGGTGGGTCTTGTCGAGCGGGTGCTGGGTGATGAGCCAGGGGTTGTTGTCGCTCTCCTGCCAGACCTGGGCCCACACCTTGTCTCCGACGCGGACTTCGCCGCCGTCATTCGTGCGGAAGTTCGATGCCATGGACCGTACATACCCGCATTCCACGCACCCGGACCGCCAGACGGGGAGCAGTTCCTCGGGATCATCCCGCCGTCCGAATCCTTGAACATTCTCAGCGCCAAGGCCGTGTGCTCGTATAGCCACGATCCGCGAGGCAGCAGATTTGCCGGGTTCCGACCGTCCGGCGGCCGAGGAGGCTGACCGGCGCCACCGTGAGCGGCGCGCGGGACATGTCACAACGCGAGAGCCGGTCTGGCCCAGCCGGGTGGAACGAATCCTGCCTCCCGCGATTCTGCTCGCGCTGTTCACGGTCAGCCTGTTCATGCCGGCCTACGAGGCCTACGGGACCATGACCGTCGGGGGGACCTTCGGCGTTGGCAGGGGCGCCCCGTCGGCGCACGGATGTCGGCCGTCGTGCCGGTCGGTCTGGTTCGCCACAGGGCACTACTGTGGGAAAGGACGCAAGCAATCTGACGGTCCGTCGGGAGCGGCGAGGGAGTGGGCATGCGCTCCGCAGCTCCTACGGCCGGATACTGCCGTCCATTCCGTCGGCAGTCTGCACGGACCACCCACGCGAGGGGAAGTCACCTATGTCGGAAGAGACAGCCGAGACGGCAGCGGACCAGCCGTTCCTGATGTACATCGTGGACGTCCATTCTCCCGCGGGCGGCGGAAGCGTCGTACGGGGCCGTATCGAACTCGGCAGTGTCAAGGCGGGGGACGACGTCGAGATCGTCGGCGGCGGAAAGTCCCTCGTGGCCACATGCGCTGGGGTCGAGGTGGACCGTACGGCCAACGGGGAACAGGACGGGAAGGCCGTGGCCGTGCTGTTGCGTGACGTGGCCGCTAAGGACATCGAACCGGGCCAGGTCCTGGCCAAGCCGGGCGGCTTCACCGCACGCACCACCTTCAAGGCCAACGTCTATGTGCTGAGCGCGGACGAAGCCGGCCGTGACGTCTCCATCACCGCAGGCCATCGGCCCAAGTTCCTCGTTCGCGAAAAGATCATCGACGGATCCATCAAGCTGCCGGACGGGATCGACAGGGCAACGCCCGGCGAGAGTACCGACCTGACTGCCACTCTGGACCACGAGATCGTCTTGGTGAAGGGCCTGCGCTTCTCTCTTCTGCACGGCCCGGGCATCGTGGCGAATGGATCCGTCACCGAGGTCATCTCGTAGGTGCAGGGCCGCGCGCGTGCCCTGGTCGGCGTCCACCCCGAAAGCCCGAACCACCGACGGCGCCGCCCAGCGCGTCCCGCAGCCGGTGCGCTGACGGCCACCGCGCGAACCACCGGCGGCGCCGCCGCGTTCACGGGCCGTGTGCCTGTTGTCCCGTCTCAATGGATCTCGCCTGCGGGCAACCGGAAGGCCGCCACCCGTAGGTGACGGCCTTCCGGTGCTTTCTCAGAGGGCGGTATGCAAGCCTTCGACCGAGAACGCCTTCGGCCCCTGACGGAGCGGCGGGAAACACAAGTCGCGTGCGGATCGGGCCAGGATGCTGACCAAGCGTTCGTGATGCGGCTGTTCGACCCGGCCGCCCGTCCCTCTGGGAAGACGCCCAGAACGTGTGGTGGCCTCTCCCCCTCGGGTGGGGTGGAGGCCCCCGGGACTCGTCCCGCGCGCCCACCGGCGCCACGGGCTGAGCATCACCACCTACCGCGTCGGCCCCGACGGCACCCGCCACGACCGGACGCCGGCCCTCGACATCGACGTCGACCCCGGCGACCCCGTCGCCTACCACCCCGCCCAGGGCTGGCCGCTGTGTGGGTGCGCACGCTGCCGGGCGGACGAGACCAGGCCGCCGGTCACGGCGGGCTGACCCGGACAGCAGCAGGGCCGAGACGCCGAGCAGCGTCTCGGCCCTGCTGCCGTCCGGGCTGTGAGTGGGTGGGGTGGTGTCAGCGAGTCGGGCGGCAGCGGGTTGGCTGCCGCCCAACTCGCTGGCGGCGCAGTGCGAGGGCGTGGAGGTGGACGCGGCGGAGGTCGCGGCGACCCGCGCGCTGATGCACGCGCCCGCGTGCCTGGTCCCAGGGGCGCCGACGAGGTTTCCGGGTACAGCCCAAGCGGTGGGCGGTCGAGCGCACCCTTTGGTGGATCACCGCCCACTGCCGCCTCGCCCGCGACTCTGAGACCAGCCCAGCCCACTCCGAGACGATGATCGGCATCATGGTCCGCCGACTCACCCGCGGCCGCCCCGCCACCCGCCCTGGCCCACGTGCTCTCGCGCTGCATGGCGGCCACCCTGCCGGACTGGCCCCTGCGCAGCGCGCGACTCTCCGAAGCGCTCGCCCGCGCGATCGGCATGCTGCGCGCCTTTGGTGCAGACGATGACTCGGGGGCACAGCACGCCCTGGACATCGTCATGGACCTGGCCCGCACGATCGCCGCCATGGGCCCAGCCGAACTGCGGGCTGAGCCGGAAAACGGACACCGCAACGCCCGCTGATAGGGGCATGCAAAAAGGGGCCGGCCGTCTGGCCAGCCCCTCTGGGATGAATGAACTGATGTGCTACTGACACTGGCTAAGCGGAATCGCCCGACCCACTCTAGGTGGGAGAGTGGTCAGGTCAGCAGGTGCGGTTGATGATGAGACGATGACAGCTAAATGCCCTGCATGTGGCTACGGGGATTTGTTCGTTGCTCCGCCGTGCGAACG
This sequence comes from Kitasatospora sp. NPDC059599, assembly GCF_042735125.1. Classification (NCBI taxonomy): domain Bacteria; kingdom Bacillati; phylum Actinomycetota; class Actinomycetes; order Kitasatosporales; family Streptomycetaceae; genus Kitasatospora; species Kitasatospora sp. NPDC059599. The sequence goes on from NZ_JBHWCL010000162.1 coordinate 14,147, forward strand.
ATATGGTCGCCCGCACCACGTTGAACGGTGCCCCCTTCTCAGCGAAACTCGGCGGGCGGCAATGGCAAAGCAGGATCGTGAAATCGAAGAATCGATCGCCAGAAGAGGCCCCTCGTTCACCTCCCCGCCCTCGTCTGGTTCCTCGTGCCTCCTGTTGCTGGTAGGTTTTATGGCCATATTGATTGTGGCGCTGGCCTAGTACTCCAGCCGTGGTGACCAGCGCAGTCCCGTTCTCCCGCTCCCACCCCCGCCACCCGGACCCCCAGCCCGGCGACGCCGAGCGGGCACCGCGCAACCCTGATGTCCGGCCCCGGCCGCTGCTGGACCACCGAGCCCCGCTGGCGCTGGGCCGAGATCCGCCTCGGCGGCCAGTGGCGTCCCTGCCGGATCGAGAACTGGCGCCTGCACCAGGGCTCCACCACCTGGGTGGCCCTGGTCCGCTGGGGACCCGGCTTCGACGACTGGGGCTGGTACCTCCACCACCCCGACACGATCCGCCGCACCCCTTTCCCCACCGGCTCCGACGGCCCGGCGAGCTGGTGAACGCCGGTACCGACACCGAGGGCGCCGCCGCCGACCTCGCTGACGGCATCGAAGGCTTCGCCCGCGCTGCCGCACCCGGCGCCGACAGCGCCGACGTCTGGCTGACCATCGGCACCCCGTACGACATCGAACAGCGCACCCTGCGCATCCCCGCCGGCGTCGCCGACTGGATCACTGAGCTGCTCCGCGAGGAGGCACAAGTGCTAGAAGACGGCGTCCACGCTGCGGCCGCGGCCAGGACGATAGGGGCGGCGAGGTGGAATCAGCCTGGTGGTGACGTGTCCGGCGGGAGCGGAGCGGGCGTGGCGGGTCAGTCTTGGAGAGGATGCGCCGACCACCCGGCGTTTCGGGTGGTCGGCGCGGGTTGTGCGGGTGGGGGGTCAGCCGAAGGCGACGACCGCCTTGACGTATTTGTCGGCAATCCCGCGGCACGTGTCGCGCTCAGCGGTGGTGTGCTTTCGCGGGAAGCCCGGGTCGTCACAGATGTTGTTCAGGTCCTGGCGGAAGATGTCGTCGACACGTTCCTTGGGGGACTGGCCGGTCAGGCTGTTGCGGAAGCCGTTGTCCCCGAGCAGGTCCTTGTAGTTGTGGTACCCGAAGTCGTGGCGGATGCAGGCGAGGCTGAAGTCGTAGTCGGCGATCTTGTCCGGTGCGGGGGAGTTACAGACGTTGGTGTCCCAGTTGAACTCGTAGCGGTCGGGCTGGTGGCTGCGGTGGGCGCCGAGCTCCCGGTACCAGGCGTCGGTCGCGGCCTGGCCGGGCTGGGTCAGCTGTTCGAGGCGTGCGATGCGCTCCTCGCGGCTGGCCGGGGTGACCGGAGCCCCGCGGTCGGTCCAGACGTCGTTCTTGCCGGTGTACTCGTAGAGGGCCAAGCCGTCGGGGGTGATGCCGTAGAGGTGGTCGCCGGAGGTGGCGAACGCGGCTCCGGGCTTGCCGATGCGGTTCCACTGGTTCGGGTGTCCGTTGTACTTGAGGATGTCGCCCGTGCCGTCGGTCGCGTAGAGGGTGTTGGCGGCGTAGAGGTGCTCGGTGCGCTCGGTGCGGACGGGCTTCCACTTGTCGCCGGGGCCGGTGTACTCCGCCACGCCGGAGTGGTCGGCCGCGAGGCGGTAGAGGTTGTTGTCGGTGACGGCGAACTCGGCGCCGGGGCCGCCCAGTCGGGTCCACGCCGTGGCGCGGCCGTCGTAGCGGTAGATGTCGCCGGAGCCGTGCTGGGTGGCGTACAGGGCGCTGTCGGTGGGGCGGCCGAGCCACGGGCCCACCTTCGTCTCCAGGGTCTTGCCGGTGTAGGTGTAGAGCCGGTCGGCCGGTCCGCCGACCTTGGTCCAGGTGTCGTCCTTGCCGGTGTACTCGTAGACGGCGCTGTGGTCGGGGCTGATGCCGTAGAGATGCTTGTCGGTGGCGGCGAAGTCGGCGCCGGGCCCGCCGATGCGGTGCCACAAGCCGGTGTCGAAGTCGTACCGGCGGATGTCTCCGGTGACGTGGTCGGTGGTGTAGACGGAGTCCTCGCCCGCGAAGATGCGGTCGGCGTTTTCGCCGATCTTGATCCAGCGGTCCTGGTTGTCGGCCCACCGGTAGACGGCGGAGCCGTCCTTCGTCAGGGCGTAGGCGCTGTCCTTGGTCGCGACGAGGTCGCCCAGCACGATGGCCGGGGCCGGGGCCGGGGCCGCGAAGGCGTGGAGGGCACGCTTGCCGGTGGCGGCGTTGGCGGATACTCCGAGGGCGAGGACGCCGGCGATCATCAGGCACAGCAGCCGGACGATCCGGGCGGGCGTCCACGGCGTGGGCGACGGCTCGGGGGAGTGCTCGGCGGCCGGGCGGCCGCGTCGGGGACGGGCGGGGATGCGGAGCTTCACGGAGTTCCTCCTGGGACGGTCGGGTGTTCGGGTCGTGGATGGCAGGCAGGGCGCAGGGGCCCGCCCGATCGGGACTGCCGTCCGGGTGGCCGGAGCGGGCCGGGGCTTCGCGCGGTCACGCCTGTCAGGTGGCGACGGGGCCGCTGATCTTGGTCCAGGTGTCGCCCCGGCCGGTGTTTTCGTAGATGCCGGTGTGGCCGGGGCTGACGCCGTAGAGGTGTGTGTCGGTGGCGAGGAAGCTTGCTCCGGGGCCGCCGATGCGGGTCCAGGTGCGGCGTTCGCGGTCGTACTGCCAGATGTCGCCGCGGGTGCCGGTGGTGACCGGGTCGGTGATGTAGAGGGTGCTGCGGCTGGTGTAGATGCGGTCGGTGCCGGCGAGGCGGACGCGGTCCCAGACGCCGGGGTTGCCGGTGTATTCGTAGACGGCGCTGTGGTCGGGGCTGACGCCGTACAGGTGGTCGGCGGTGGCGGCGAACTGGGCGCCGGGGCCGCCGATGTCCGTCCAGCGGCCGCTCGCGGCGTCGTACTGGTGGATGCCGCCGCCGGCCGCGGTGACCGGGTCGACGGCGTAGAGAGTTGTGGCGCTGGTGAGGATCCGGTCGGTGCCCGCGAGGCGGACCCGGTTCCAGACGCCGGGGTTGCCGGTGTATTCGTGGACGGCGCTGTGGTCGGGGCTGAGGCCGTAGAGGCGGTCGGCGGTGGCGGCGAACTGGGCGCCGGGGCCGCCGATGCGGGTCCAGGGCCCGTCGACGCCGGCCGGGTGGTCGCTGCCGGTGTCCTTGTGGGCGGGGTCGTACTGCCAGATGTCGCCGGTCGTGCGGTCGGTGGCGTAGAGGGTGCTGCGGCTGGTGTAGATCCGGCTGGTGGCGCCGCGGACCTTCACCCAGGTGTCCCCCTTGCCGGTGTACTCCTCGACGGCCTGGTGGTCCGGGGTGATCCGGTACAGGCGACTGCCGGTGGCGGCGACGGTGCCGGAGCGGGTGGCGGGCGAGGGCGTGGCCGAGGTCTGGCCGGGGGCCGGCGTCGGCGTCGACGGTGCGGCGGGTGCCGGGCTGGTCGGCGGGGCCGTCGGAGACGGCGGGACGGGGGGAGCGGCAGGTGCCGCGGGCTCGTGTGCCGGTGCGGCGGGAGTTTGGACGGGTGCCGGTGCGGGGGGCGGCACCACTGCCGCCGGTGTGGCGGCCGGAGCGTCGGCGAGCTTGCGGTATCGCAGCGGCTGGTAGCCGGACGCGTCATGGCCGGCGATCTTCCGGTCGTTCCGGTTGGCGGAGGCAGCCATGGTCGGTACCCCGCGCCGGCTCTGCGCGATGTAGCGGAAGGTGCCCTTGGCCTTGTCGTTCCAACCGGCGAACAAGATGGCGTGTCCGCCGCTGGTCGTGTTCAGTGCGTCTCCGGGCTGCAGTTGGTCCCAGGTGGTCTTCTCGGCGACGTCCGACAGGTCGTCGGTGGTCCGGCTCCTGTCGAGCTGCCAGGCCATGGAGATGAAACCGGAGCAGTCCTGCCGGTAGGGGCCGCCGGTGGGCTCGTCCTGCCAGAAGTCGTACTTCTGGCCGTGGACTCCCTCGTGGGTGTACGGGACCTGTTTGGCCACCCAGTCCGTGGCGCGGTCCATGATCTGGTCGCGGGTGACCTGCCCGCCCGGGACCGCGCCGTGGCCGATGGCGCCGGTAGAGCGGGGCAGGACGTCGGTGGTCTCGTGCGTGCTGGTGTCGGCGTGGGCGGGCAGGACGGCGGCGCCGACGACGAGGGCGAGGCCGGCGAGCGCGGCCAGGCGTTTCGGGCGACGCGGCAGGGCATGGCGCATGGCGGTCCCTTCGGGTGGTGGACGAGGCCGTTTCCGTGTTTGGCGGAAGCGGTGGATCACCACACTGGAACCTGATGTGATTGTCCGTCAGAGGAGAACGGGATCCGTCGGCTGTCGCCGCAGGTCAGCGGTGCCAAAGCCGGGCGAACAGCGCGAACTTCGGCGAACGTCCGCGAACGTCGCGAACGAGCCGGCGATCATCACAGGGGGAGCCATGGGCAGGGCGGGGCGGGCGCAGGGGCCGTTGAAGGGGCGCACGGAGCAGGCCGACGAGCTCGCGCTGTTCGTGCGGGAGCTGACCGAGGGCCGCACGGGTGACGAGCTGCACGCGCGGTACGGGGGAGTGAAAAGCGTATGGAGCGAGTACCGCTCCGGCATCAAGATCATTCCGTTGGAGCGGCTCAACAAGCTGGTCGAGGACCGCTTCCCTCACGCACCCACGCGGACCGCCAAGCTCCAGCAGGCCCGCCGGCTCTGTATGGCCGCGATGCAGGCCCAGAGCGCGCTCTCCGCCGCGGCGTCACCACCGGCGTCCCCGCGTCCGTCCCGTCGCGGCGAACGACCCGAGCCCGCCGGCGAACAACCCGCGAACAAGCCGCTGACCAGCGATGATGCATCCGCGCCGCTGGGCGAACAGCCCTCCGGCGAGGCACCGGCCGCGGACGGCAGCGGGTCTGGGGCCGCCGCCCGCACGGCCCCCGAAGCGGGCTCAGAGCGGCCTGCCCCTGGCACCGAGCCCGCCTCCGGGCCCGCTGAGAGGCCTGAGAGCAGGACTCTTCCTCTTGCCGGGCCTGACGCGGGATCCGCTGCGGGGCCTGAGACCAAGACCGTTCCTCCCGCCGGGCCTGAGGCCGAACCCGGTCCTCCCACCCTCCCGGCCCCGGACCCCACCCCTGTGCCGTCGACCCCCCGGTCGGCTTCCGTACCGTCGACCCCTCGCCCCGTCGGCGGACCGGACGGCTCCCGAGCGCGCACCCCCGGCCGCTGGAAGCGCTGGCGGACCCCGGCACAGTGGGCCGCGCTGCTGGCGTTGCTCGCCGCGGTGGTGGTCGCGAACCAGTACCAGAAGCCCCGGCACGGCGAGGAAGCGGCCGCCCCCGCCGTGACCGCCTCGCCGGACGGTCTGTCCCTGCCGTCCGGTCCGGACGCGCCGTCCTCGTTCCTGCCCCAGGCCCCGACCGCCACGGGGACGGTGCCTCCCGCAGAGGACCCCGGCCTGCCGCCGGCACCGGGGCCGACGACCGCCGGCCCCGTAGCCCCCGCGCCGACGCCCGGCCGGCCCGCGACCGCGACCGCCGGTGTGCCTGCGGCACCCGCCGCCGCACCGGCAGCCGCCGGCGGCCCCACCGTCGCCGCGACCGGTGCCCACCTGTACCGGATCACCGCGGACCACACGGCCGTCGAGGAGTACACCGGCAGCAACGGCGTATGGACGAAGGTCGGCGGCGCCGTCGGCGGGATCTACACCAGCGCGACGACGCTGTACGCGACGGACCCGGCCTCCGGCGACATCGAGCAGTACGACCGCGACCACCACTCCTGGACCCGCATCGGTACTCCCGGCAGTGGTTTCGCCGCCACCGGTGATCACCTGTACGGGGTGAGTGTCAACCACTTCGGGGTCTTCGAGTACACGGGTGCCGGCGATTCCTGGAAGCAGGTCCGGGGTGCGACCGACCGCATCTACACCAGCGCGACGACGCTGTACGCGACGGACGCGGCGACCGGTGACATCGAGCAGTACGACCGCGGGCGCGGGACCTGGACGCGGATCGGTTCTCCCGGCAGCGGTTTCGCCGCCACCGGCGATCATCTGTACGGAGTGAGCGCCGATCACCACGGTGTCTTCGAGTACACCGGCAAGGACGGCGCATGGAGCCAGGTCCGGGGCGCGACCGACCGCATCTACGCCAGCGGCACCACCCTCTACGCGACGGACGCGGCGACCGGCGACATCGAACAGTACGACCGCGAACACCACACCTGGACCCGGATCGGCGCGCCCGGAGCCGTCTTCGTCTCCACCGCCGACCACCTCTACGGCGTCAGCCCCGACCACTCCGGCGTCTATGAGTACGCCGGTACACCGGGCAACTGGTCCAGGATCGGCGACAGAGTCGCCCCCTGACCCCAGCCACCAACCGGAACACCGCCCGGCAAACCGACAGGAACAGCCGGCCCGGCGCCGGCCTCGCCCGTACCTGGGCGGAGCGGGACGTCGGCGACATGGACGGATGGGTAAGCCCTGGTAGGCGGCGGGGTCATCCTCGGCGCCGGTCCGGGCGGCAGGGGGCCGGCCTGGTGTCCGCACGCCGGAAGGACTGGTCCGCAGCTGCACCCCCGTGCGGGCAGCGGACCGGTCCCGTCGTCACCTCCCGGCAGCGCGCCTCGATCGCCCAGCGGCGGGCCGCCGCCGTCGAGCTGCGTCTGCCCGTGGTGCTGGTGTGGCCTCGACCCCGGCATGGTGATCAGGCTGCTCGCCACGATCCGGGAACGTCGGGGCCGAGCCGATGAGGCCGTCGCCTTGTTCCGTACCCGGCCTCCCACCTGCGGTCAACAGCCGCGGCAGGCCTGCCCGACCGGTACGGCCGCCACGGCCGCGGCGGGGAACAGCGCGCGTACGCGGCGGCCGAGAAGCCGGGCCGCGCTGTGCAGTGGCTCGCCGAGCTGCTGCAGGAGCGCGTTGACGCCGACAGCGCACTCGCGGTTTACCGGCAGGATCCGCGGGCTGTCCGCTCGACCACCCACCTGCGGGGCAGCACCCGGAAGCCTTTCACATCCGCATTCCGTGGCAGGGCGACAATCTCCGGGCTCTCGTGCTCGGCCGCCCAGCCGACGAGCCCGGCATCGACGACGTTGACGTAGCCGCCGTCGACCCGGACCGGCCCGACCTGCGGAAACCGCTCACGGATACCGGTCGGGACCGGCTTCGCGCCCGCCCGGTCCTGCACGGAGGCCGAGTGCACGACCGCCCGCAGCACGAGCCCGCAGGTGTCCACCGGAGGATGCCGTTGACGGCCCCGAACACGCGTGCCCGCGTCATAGCCGATCGCCTGCCCGCCCTGATGGCTGCGGGCCGACTGCGAGTCGAGCACCGCCGCCGAGGGCTGCGGATCCCGCCCGTCCGCCACCCGGACCCGCTCGCGTAGCGTGTCGTGCACCCGGTCCCACGTGCCGTCCGCCGTCCAGGCACGAAACCACCGGTAGGCCGCGCCCCACGGGGCGAGGTCGTGCGGCACCAGCCTCCAGGAGCACCCGCTGACCGGCAAGTACAACACAGTGTCCGCGACCGGGCGGCGAGGGAACCTCAGCGGACGGCCACCCCGGCGCGGATCCCGCGCCGGCAGCAGAGGCTCGATCATCACCCACTGGGCATCCGTCAACGACGAGTCGTAGGACGGCTTGCATGAACAGACGCACATGGCGGTGGGGGGGGGGGGGGGGTGGGGCCCGGGGCGGGGCGGGTGCGGGGGGCGGGGGGGGGGGGGGGGGGTTGGGCGCGGCCACCCCGTGGCGTACCGCGCGGCGGGGCGGGGGCGGCACGCCCGTCTGCC
>NZ_JBHWCL010000163.1:0-21832 GCF_042735125.1 Kitasatospora sp. NPDC059599
CCGCGGAACCCGCGGCCGCCCGGGCCGGTCGTTCACTTGACCAGGCGGGACCAGTCGGCAGGCTGGCCGGGGTCCAGCTGGCGCAGCCTGTCGAGCACCTTGGGGTCCTGGGCGTCCAGCCAGTCGGCGACCTGGCGGAAGGAGACGCAGCGGACGCCGTCCCGCTTGCAGACGTCCTTCATCACGTCCTCGACGGCCTGCATGTAGATGCCGCCGTTCCAGTCCTCGAAGTGGTTCCCGATGAAGAGCGGGGCCCGGCTGCCGTTGTAGACCCGCTCGAAGCCGGCGAGGTAGCTGTCCCTGGTCTCCTTCTCCCAGGTGTCGAACTTCTTCGGGTCGCCCTTGGTGGTGTTCCCGGACTGGCCGGCGAGGAAGTTGAAGTCCATGGAGAGGCTCTGGGCGGTCCTGCCGGGGTAGGGCAGCATCTGCAGCGGGAAGTTCCAGATGCCCTCCTTCCTGACCGGCCAGACCTGGAACTCGCCCGGGGAGCTGGCGTCGTAGCGGAAGCCGGTGGCCTTCTCGGCCGCGAGGAGGTTCTTCTGGCCCTCCAGGCAGGGGGCGCGGCCGCCGACCAGTTCCTTGGTGTAGTCGAAGGGGAGGGGCGGGAGGTCCTTGAAACCGGTGTTGGTCTTCCAGTTGGTGACGAAGGAGACCGCCTGGTCGAGTTCGCTCTTCCACTCGTCGGTGGACCAGTCGCCACCGCCGCCACTCTGCGGGCCGCAGAAGTGCCCGTTGAAGTGGGTGCCGATCTCGTTGCCGTCCTGCCAGGCCAGGCGCAGCTGCTCCAGGGTGTCCTTGATGTGGGCGTTGGTCGCGAAGTCGATGGACGCCGCGCCGACGTCGTGCTGCGGGGGGTGGTAGAGCGTCCGCTTCGACTTGGGCAGGGTGTAGATGCCGCTCAGGAAGAACGTCATCTGGGCGTTGTTCTGCGCGCCCAGGGTGCGGAAGCGGGAGAACAGGTGGTCGTCGCCCTCCAGTGCGCCGTCCCAGGAGAAGACGACGAACTGCGGCGGCTTCTCGCCGGGTTTCAGCTTCTCCGGCTTCGGCTGCTTGGGCTGGGGGCCGGTGTCCGAGGTGGAGCCGTCGCCGAGCACCTTGACCTGGCCGTCCCAGGTCGGGGTGGGGGCGGGGGCCGGGGCCGCCGCCGGGGCGGGTACCTCGGCGGGGTCGTCGGTCGGGGCATCGGGGGTGGGGCTGGAGGGTGTGGTGCCGGCGGCGCTCGGTCTGTCCCCGGCGTCGGGCCCTCCCGTGGCCAGGACGAGGGTCGAGAGGACCCCCACCGCCGCCAGGACGGCCGTACCCCGAGCAGTCCGCACCGTGCCCCCACTTCTCTGACAATCGGTCAGGTGGTGTTCGTTAATGATCCTTACTGTGTGAGCATCAGAACACTTTCGACCGATGTCTGTCGAGGCGGGAGCCGGTCCGGTATAAGGCCCCCGATCAGCAGCGAACTCCCCTACGTGTCACGATTCATGACGGACCGAAGGTTGCGTGCCCGGAAGGCCGAAACGGCAGCGACGGTGCAGAAGCGTTCGATCCGGTCGGAGGAGCCGCCCGGGTCGCCACCTGGACCGTGGTACGGGAAGACGGGACTGTCAGGGCGTGGGAAAGGGCCTACGATCGGTTGCCGGTGGACGCGCTGACCAGAGCGGCTTCCCTGGACCTGATCCGCAGGGCCCGGGAGGAACTCCGACCCATGAGCCGCCGGTGGGTTCGGCGACGTCCGACAGCCGCCGCACGGCAGGGTGCCCCCTGACGTCCACGACGATCCGCGAATGGCAGGTACCGCCTGATGTCCACAGCAGAGCCGGCAGAAGCCCGCATCGACGACGCGGGCAACGTCCTGGTCGCGCCTTCGGCCCTGCACGGCGATGACCTGATCAGGGACTTCTTCGGGTCCACGATCACGCCGGAGGAGCTCGCCTCCGGCGTGCCCGACCTCGCGCAGAAGACCGTCTACCTGTGCGGCGACCTGTCCGGGATCAGCGGTCGCCACCTGCGGCCGGCCGCCCGGGTGTTCGTGATCCGGGAGCTGTCGCACGGTCACCGCGAGGGCGTCGACGACGCCTGGACCCTCGTCGACCTCGGCCGGGTGCCCGTCCGGGTGCACGGCGTCGGCGTGTACTACCGCCGCTTCTTCGGGCCGGACACCGACCACTTCGGACGGATCCGCGCCGAGCACGTGTTCCAGTCCCTGACGGAGTCCACCAAGCCCGGATCGGCCCACCGCAGCGGAATCTACCTGACGCCCGTCACGCGCGACGGCGACGACCTGCACTTCCGCCTGCTCCGGTGCTCCACGAACCTCTCCGGGCCGACCGAGGGCTTCGGCCCGACGGACACGCGCATCGTCGAGGCCCTGAACGGCGAGGCCGCCACCGTCTTCCGGAACCAGGCGCCGCTGAACCACGTCCTCGCCCAGATCTACCACAACACCCGGGCCACGGAAGGGCGCAAGCAGTCCAAGGCCAGGATCTCCGCGCACGCCGACAAGACCAAGGACATGCCCGTCAACGGCATCATGGCCTTCTGCACGTTCTACGACCGGCTCGACGGCCTGCAGCCCCTGGCCGAGGACGCCTTCGACCGCGGGGTGAAGGGCGTCAGCGGGCTGACCGGGATCCGGTTCCGCCTCAAGGACCCATCGGTGCAGCGCGACGAGGCCGCGCTGCCCGCGCAGTTCACCCTGACCCTCCATCCCGGCTCCGTGTTCTTCATGCCGCTGTCCACCAACCGCCTCTACACGCACGAGATCCGGCCCTCGGCGTTGGACGCCGAGCTGCTGCCCACCCGCCTGGGGTACGTGGTGCGCTGTTCGAGCGCCGAGGCCGTGAACAAGGACGGCGACACCTTCCTCAAGGTGGCCGGAGGCCTGGTGAAGCTGGGGCCGCCCACGCCGGACGGCATGGACGAGCTGCGCAGGCTGTACGCCGAGGAGAACCGCACCTCGTCCTTCGTCGACTACGGCGACGAATTCCTCTTCAGCATGAACACGGGGGACTACGATGCCCCCCGAATCTAGGATCCGCGACGAGATCCGCGACGAGATCCGCTCGTACGCCGTGCCGACCGAGGAGGACCTCTTCGCGGCGCTGTCCGCGTCGACCCGCTGGGAGGACGTGGGAAAGGGCCGGCGGGGTGCCGTCCTCGTCGGGGTCGACGAGGCGGGCGGTGTGCCGCTGGTGCGCACCACCACCCGGTACGGCAGCCCGGCGCAGCGTTTCCGGGCGGTGCACGAACGGCTGGCGCGGCAGGTCCAGGAGTGTGCGGCGCTGCCGGTCGGGTTCAACAACGCCCTCGTCGAGACCTACACGAACGCCTACACGACCATGGGCGGCCATTCCGACCAGGCCCTCGATCTGGCCGACGGGTCGTTCATCGCGGTCTTCTCCTGCTACCGGCATCCCGAAGCGGGCCCGCCACGGAAGCTGATCTTCGAATCGAAGGAGTCGGTGGCCGGCGGCGAGAAGTTCGAGATCCCCCTGGCCCACCACGGTGTCGTGGCGTTCTCCGTCGACACGAATCGGCGACTCAGGCACAGGATCGTGCTGGAGGCGCCCGGCGGGGCGGCGGACAACGAGTGGCTGGGCGTGACGTTCCGGACGTCGAAGACCCTGGTGCGGTACCGCGGCGGACACGCGTACCTGCCGCAGGGCGCGCGCCTCACGCCGGCCGACGACGAGCAGAGCCACGAGTTCTACCGGCTGCGGCGCCGCGAGAACCGGGAGACCGACTTCGTCTACCCCCCGCTGACGTACACCGTCAGCGGGAGCGACCTGATGCCGCCCGTCTGAGCCCGGACGGAGGCCGAAGGCCCGCCGGTCCGGGCCGCGAGGCCGCCGTGGGCGACCCCCCGAGCCGGTGCGGCCCGCTGGGTCGTGCCATTGACAGGAGGGATCTCCCGGCTGAATGCTAAGCAAGCGCTTAGTCAACGATCCGCCGTTCCCGAGGAGCCGTCCGATGCCCGAGACGCCCGTCGACCCGCCCGGCCTGGACCTGGGCCGGCTCCGGATCCACCTGGACCGGGGGCTGCCCGGGGCCGTCCGGGGCCCGCTGCGGGCCGAGCTGATCGAGGGGGGCCGCTCCAACCTCACCTACCTCCTCTCCGACGGCACCTCCCGCTGGGTGCTGCGCCGCCCGCCGCTCGGGCACGTCCTCGCCACCGCGCACGACATGGGCCGGGAGCACCGGGTGATGTCGGCCCTGCGCGGCACCGGAGTGCCCGTCCCGCAGATGCTGCTGATCGACCACGGCACCGACGTCCTCGGCGCGCCCTGGTACCTCATGGAGCACGTCGCCGGCACCGCGCACCGGGACGCCGCCCCGCTGGCCGCCCTCGGTGCGGAGCGGGTGGCCGCCCTCGGCCGTCGCCTGGTCGACACCCTGGCCACCCTGCACCGGATCGACCCGGCCCAGGTGGGCCTGGAGGACTTCGGCCGCCCCGACGGCTACCTGGAGCGCCAGCTGCGCCGCTGGTCCCAGCAGCTCGCCGCGTCCCGCAGCCGCGAGCTGCCCGAGGCGGACCGGCTGCACGCCCTGCTCGCCGAACGGCTGCCCGTCTCCCCGGCGCCCGCCCTCGTGCACGGCGACTACCGCCTCGACAACGTCCTCGTCGACGACGGCGACACCATCACCGCCGTCCTCGACTGGGAGATGTCCACCCTCGGTGACCCGCTCACCGACATCGGCCTCCTGGTGATGTACACCGAACTGGCCGGCGTCGGCGGCGGCATCATCCCCTCCGCGATGACCGCCCCCGGCTTCCCGAAGCCCGACGGGATCGTCGCCAGGTACGCCGAGGCGACCGGCCGCGAGGCCGCCGACCTGGACTGGTACGTCGCCTTCGCGTCGTTCAAGCTCGCCGCCGTCGCCGAGGGCATCTTCTTCCGCTTCCAGCAGGGCCGCACCCTCGGCGCGGGCTTCGAGCGCGCCGGCGAGATGGCCCCGGTCCTCGCCCGCCACGGCCTGAGCACCCTCAAGGAGAACTGACCGATGGACTTCGCGTACGACGCCCGGACGAACGAGCTCCGCGCACAGCTCCTCGCCTTCATGGACGAGCACGTCCACCCCGCCGAGGCCGTCCTCGCCGCCCAGCTCGCCGACCCGGCCCGCGCGCCCTGGGCCGTCCCGCCGGTCGTCGCCGACCTGCAGGCCGAGGCCCGCAAGCAGGGCCTGTGGAACCTCTTCTTCGTGGACAAGCACAGCATCCCCGGCGAGCACGGCGCCGGCCTCACCAACCTGCAGTACGCCCCGCTCGCCGAGATCACCGGCCGCAGCCCCCAGCTTGCCCCGCCCGCGCTGAACTGCGCGGCCCCCGACACCGGCAACATGGAACTGCTCGCCCAGTTCGGCAGCGCCGAGCAGCGCGAACGGTGGCTCCGGCCCCTCCTCGACGGCGAGATCCGCTCCGCCTTCGCGATGACCGAACCGGAAGTGGCCTCCTCGGACGCCACCAACATCGCCACCCGGATCGAGCGGGACGGCGACGAGTACGTGGTCAACGGCCGCAAGTGGTACATCACCGGCGCGATGAACCCGGACTGCCGGATCCTCATCGTGATGGGCAAGACCGACCCCGCCGCCGAGCCGCACCGCCGGCAGAGCATGGTGCTCGTCCCGCGCGACACCCCCGGCGTGACCGTGAAGCGCGGCATGACGGTCTTCGGCTACGACGACGCCGACCACGGCGGCCACGCCGAGGTGCTGTTCGAGGACGTGCGGGTCCCGGCCGTCAACCTGATCGGCGAGGAGGGCTCGGGCTTCGCCATCGCCCAGGCCCGGCTCGGTCCGGGCCGGATCCACCACTGCATGCGCGCGATCGGCATCGCCGAGCGGGCGCTGGAACTGATGTGCCGCCGCGCCGCCGAGCGGGTCGCCTTCGGCAAGCCGCTGGCGGAGCAGGGCGTGGTCCAGGACTGGATCGCCGAATCGCGGGTCCGCATCGAGCAGTTGCGCCTGCTGGTGCTGAAGACCGCCTGGCTGATGGACACCGTCGGCAACCGGGGTGCGCACACCGAGATCCAGGCGATCAAGATCGCCACCCCGCGCACCGTCGAGTGGATCCTCGACAAGGCCGTCCAGGCCCACGGCGCCGCCGGCGTCAGCCAGGACACCCCGCTCGCCCAACTCTGGGCCGGCAACCGCACCCTGCGCCTCGCGGACGGCCCGGACGAGGTCCACAAGCGCTCCCTGGCCCGCCGGGAGCTGAAGCCGTACCGCCGGTAGGCCGCCGGACGTCGGGGCCCGGCGGCGGGTGTGGGCGGGGCCGGTGCCGGGGTAGTCCCCGTCGGGGGGCCTCCCCGCCCGGCCCCTTCCCCGACTCCCGCGAAAGGCACCCGCCCATGGCCCTGGACGTCGTCGACGCGCAGATCCACCTGCACCGCACACCGGACGCCGAGCAGACCCTCGCCGCCATGAACGCGCTGGGCATCCGGGCGGCGGTGATCGACGAGTTCGCGGGCTTCGACGCGGACACCGGCCACCCCGAGCCGGCCGTCGCCCTCCCCGGGGCCCGCGCGTTCCGGCCGACCGCACCCGCTGCCGAAGCGGCGGCGGCCCGGTATCCGGAACGCTTCGCCTACCTGCTGCGCGTCCACCACCGCGACCCCGAACTCGCCGCCGGCATAAGGGCGGTGGCCGAGGCGCCGCACGCCCGAGCGGTGCGGATCGTCGCTGCCGGGGACGGGGACCTCGGGGAACTCGCCCGGGGCGACTACGGGCCGGTGTTCGACGCCGCCGCCGACCACGGTCTGCCCGTCTTCGCGATGACGGCGCGCAACGGCCACCTGCTGCGCCCCTACGCGAAGGCCCACCCGGACACCGCCGTCGTCCTCGACCACATCGGCATGCCGGCGGACGACGGGGAGTTCCAGGACGTGCTCCGGCTGTCGGACCAGCCCAACATCCTGGTCAAGTGGGCCCACGGGCCCGAGGTGTTCGGCACCGACGAGTACCCCTTCACGCCCGCCCTCGACCGGCTGCTCGACGTCCTGGCCGCCTTCGGCCGCGAGCGCGTCATGTGGGCGAGCGACCACACCACGATCACCGGTGACCACAGCTGGGCCGACGAGCTCTTCGCGCTCCGGGAGAGCGGCCGGCTCGGCGCCGAGGACAAGGAGTGGCTCCTCGGCCGGACGGTGCGCACCGTCCTCGACTGGCCGAGCCCCGATCCCGGCGTCCGGTGACGTGCGCTGACCCGTAGGGGTGTCATACCCGGGTATTCAGGGGACGGTTGGCTCCCTGGTATGACGGCCGGCGGCCGTTGCGCCCGTAGTGTCCTGCGTGTTCGATCAAACGGAACGTGGAGGAACACCATGGGCAGTGGGGGACGGGCCGTGGCGGCGGTCCTGCTGGCGGCGACGGCGGTGCTGGGCACGGTCGGCGCGCCCGGGGCGGTGGCGGCGGCACAGGACGGCGGCGCCGGGCGGCAGGCGCGGGCGTGGCTGCCGGAGCCGACCGGGCCGTACCCGATCGGGACCACCGCCCTGCACCTGACCGACGCCGACCGCGACGACCCCTGGCAGCCCGGGCACCGGCGCGAGCTGATGATCAGCCTCTGGTACCCGACCTCCCGCCCGGCCGGCCCCGGCGACCGCGCGCCGTACATGGAGCCCGCCGCCGGGGCGCACTTCGGCGGAGCCGAGGGCCTCGCCCGGGTCAACTACGGGACGGAGCCCGGACGCACCGACTGGTCCGGCATCCGCACTCACGCCCGGAAGGACGCCCCGGCGCTGCCCGGCGGCCGCCGTCCGGTCGTGCTGTACTCGCCGGGCCTCGGCGACCCGCGGACCTGGGGGACGGCGCTCGTCGAGGACCTCGCCTCGCGCGGCTACGTCGTGGTCACCGTCGACCACACCTACGAGGCCTCCGAAGTCGCCTTCCCCGGCGGGGACCTGGCACCCTCGGTGCTCCCCGGCATGCTCGGCCGGCCGGATCTGGACATCGGCGCCGTGCTGCGCAAGGCCATGGCCACCCGGGTCGCCGACACCCGGTTCGTGCTGGACGAACTCACCGGGCTGGGCGGCCGCAAGGGCCTGCCGGCGGGCCTGGCCGGGGCCCTCGACCTCGACCGGGTCGGCATGGTCGGCCACTCGGCGGGCGGCTTCACCGCGCTCCAGACCATGCACGACGACCCGCGGATCGCCGCCGGGGTCAACCTCGACGGCCAACTGCACTTCCCCGGCCCCGACGGTCACACCGGCGTGTTCCTGCCCAGCGTCGCCGAGGAGGGCCTGGACCGGCCGTTCCTGCTGATGGGCACCGGGAGCGACGACTCCGGGGCCTACCGCGAGCAGCCCGGCTGGAACGCGCTGTGGCAGCACAGCACCGGCTGGCACGCCGACTTCACCCTGACCGGCTCCCGCCACGGCTCGTACACCGACGGGCAGCCCCTGCTGCCCCAGCTCGCCCGTCAGGGCGCGCTCGACGCCGAGCAGCTGCGCAACGACGTCGGCGACATCCGCCCCGGCCGCGCCGAACTGGCCACCCGCTCGTACGTGGCCTCCTTCTTCGACCGCTGGCTGCGCGGCCACGACGACCACCTGCTGGACGGGCCCTCGCCGCGCTTCCCGGAGATGGCGTACGAGCGGTAGGGGCCGGCGGAGCCGAACGCCCGGCCGGTCAGCCGGATCCGAGCAGTGCGAGCCGGCTGGCCGTCCGGTCCAGGTCGCGCAGCAGACCCTCGTCGCCGGCCCGCCCGTCGACCGGGTCGGCGCCGATCAGCACCAGCCGGACGTCCCGGTCGCAGCAGACGTCCACCAGGTCGGCGAAGCGCCGGCGCCCGTCCGGGGTCGCGTCGGCCAGCGGCGGTACGCCGGTGAGCACCAGGGTGGGGAAGCGTTCGGCGAGCGCCAGCTGGTCGGCCGCGGACGTCAGCCCCTCGCACAGCTCGGCGAAGCCGAACCACGCCTCGGCGTCGCGGGCCGCCGCCGCGCGCAGCGGGCGGCCGTGCACCGGCACCTCGTCCGCCTCGTCGGCGGTCGGCGGGGTGAGGCCGAGCGCGCGTAGGCCGTCCTCGTCGCCGGTGCGCAGCCGGGCGCCCTGCGCGAAGCGCTGCGGGGCGTCGGCCGTCGGCCGCCCGTCCGCCGACCGCCCGCCCCCCGACCGGGCGTTCGCCGCTGGGCGCTCCCGGCGGAAATCCACCGGGCCGGCGACCTCGACCACGTCCATCCGCTCCTCGATCAGCCGGATCGTCGGCTCGAACAGGTGGTGGTACAGCGGGTTCGGCATCAGCCCGGAGGGCGGGTAGTTGGAGGTCGTGACCAGGGTGATCCGGCGTTCCAGCAGGGTCCGGAAGAGCCGGGCCACCAGCATCGCGTCCCCGGCGTCATGGGCGTGGAACTCGTCGAAGACCAGGACCCGGCAGTCACCGAGCAGCTCGTCCACGGCCCGGTCGACCGCCGCCACCCGCTCACCGGCCCGATCCCGGTGCGGGTCGGCGGCGTGCAGGGCGACGCCCTCGTGCAGGCGGCGGAAGAAGTCGTGGAAGTGCAGCCGCCGCTTGCGGGGCGTGGCCAGGCCGTCCAGGAAGGTGTCCACCAGCCAGCTCTTGCCCCGGCCCACCGGGCCCCACAGGTAGACGTGGCGCGGCGGGCGGCGGACCAGCAGCCCGGTGCGGGCCAGCTCTCCGGCCAGCCGGGACAGCCGTTCCGCGGCCGGCCGCTGCGCGGGATCCACGGCGAAGCCCCGCTGTTCGGCGGCCCGCCCGAAGTGCGCCAGCATCGCCTCGTACTGCTTCGTCGCCTTGTCCGTCACGTCCGCGAACCCTAACAGGGCCTCAGAACCGCCCCCGCGGCGCCCACCTGGGGGTGGGGGAGTGCCGGGGCCACCCCGGATCCGGTCCGGGCCCTGACCAAGCCCTAGGGCTTGTCTGACAATTCCCGCCGCGCGCACGACGCCGGGCATCCCGGCTGGACGCACCGCCGAATCGTCCAAGTACGTCCAGTACGAGGACGCTCCGGCGGCACGCCCAGCCGGGCGCCCAACGCCGCGCGCTGATGCGACGCGAATTGTCAGACAAGCCCTAGCGGATCTCCGAGCCGGGGTTCGCGGCGTCCCACCGCTGCCGGGACGTGACGATGGCGTCGTGGTGGTCGTAGGACCAGTCGGCCATCGCCCGGACCAGGTGGGTGAGGCTGTGGCCGAGCGGGGTCAGCTCGTACTCGACCTGCGGCGGGACGGTCGGGTGGACGGTCCGGGACACCAGGCCGTCGCGTTCCAGTCGGCGCACCGTCAGGGTCAGCATCCGCTGGGAGATCCCCGGCAGGGCGCGCTGCAGCTCCCGGAACCGCCGTACGCCCTGGGCGAGTTCGGTGACGGTAAGGACGGACCACTTGTCGCCGAGGCGGTCCAGCAGGTCGCGGATCCCGCAGTCCACGCCGTCCTCGCACCAGACCGCTGCGCGGGGGGTGGTTACCGCGGTGTGCCCTGCTGACATGAATGTGCCTCCTTACGCCGGACGCCCAGGCTATCGAGGATGGTCCCGTTGCCGACGAACGATCACTCCTGGAGGAACGTCATGCTGCTCGTCACCGGTGTCAACGGAGGCCTGGGCACGCTCGTGTGGGAGAGGCTGGGCGGCCGCGAGGGCGTGCTGGCGGGGAGCCGCACTCCCGAGCGGGTGCCGGCCGGAGGTGCCGCCCGGCTGGTGGACTTCGACCGGCCGGAGACGCTGGCCGCGTCCTTCGCCGGGGTGCGGACCCTGCTGCTGATCTCGGCGGGCGCCGCCGAGGACGACGTGGTGATCGCCCGGCACGGCGCCGCGATCGGGGCGGCGGAGCGGGCGGGCGTCGGGCACGTCGTCTACACCAGCCTCTCCGGCGACGGCGACCACCTGCCCTACGCCCTCGCCCACCGCTGGACCGAACGCCGGCTGCGCGCGTCGGCCTCCCTGCGCTGGACCGTGCTGCGCAACGGCCTGTACGCGGAACTCCTGGGCGTGATCGCCGCCCCCGGGCCGGACGGGGTGATCGGCGCTCCGCTCGGGGACGGGCGGGTGGCGGCGGTGGCCCGGGCCGACCTGGCCGAGGTGGCGGCCGCGGTCGCGCTCGACCCGGACGCCCACGCGGGCCGGACGTACGAGCTGGTGGGGGAGCGGGCGTTGGGCGGCGCGGAGGTGGCCGGGGCGCTCGGCGCCGAGTACCGGCCCGGGCGGCTGGCCGAGGCCCGGACGGCGCTGGCGGCCTCGGGCGCGCAGGACTTCCAGGTGCCGATGCTGGTGGGCACCTGCTCGGCGATCGCCCACGGCTTCCTGGCCGGGCCGGGCGGGCCGGGCGACCTCGCGGCACTGCTCGGCCGCCCGCCGCGCCCGGCCCTGGAGGTCATCGTCGGCGGGTGATGAGGAATCCGGGCGGCCGCAGGGCGGGGATTTCCCGTCAGGAGAGCTGTCCCGAAACGCGGTTCACTGAATGCCGACTGGCATTCCGGGCCGTATTCAGTGAATGGCTACACGCGTTGAATCCATGTCATCAATAACGCTTGACCTGCTTCGACGCGTTTCTTAATCGACCCTTACCCTTTGCCGTTGACCGGTGTTCATCAGCCCTGCTTTCCTTCTAGCCCAGCAGGCAGCGGAGAACCGACGGCCAGTCAATTCCGGGTGTGCGAAGGAATTCGACCGGACCTGACTCCCGCGGAAATCCGCCGCCCGCTCACCCCCACAAAGGGATCGTCCCCGGCCCCCTCAAGGCCGCGGGACGGTCGGCAGAAGAGAGAGGCACCCTCACCCATGGGTCACTCCCCCAGAACCGGTCGCGCGAAGTACGCGGCGATCACCGGACTGGCGTCGCTCGCGCTCGCCGCCGCAGGCCTGGCCGGCGCCGCCGGTCCGGCCTCCGCGCAGGACATCTCCGGTTCGCAGAGCAGCACCGCGAACGAGTTCAACCCCTGGAGCCCGCAGAACGGCCACCCCTACCGGCACGGCGCGGTTCCCGGCATGTCCCAGCACGAGAACTACAAGAAGTGGCTCGCCGCCCGCAACCAGGCCGCCGCGACCGGCCAGCAGACGCTGTCCTACGGCGGCGGCGTCGACGGCATCGGCGTGCAGAGCGGGCACTCCAAGGTCTACCTGGTGTTCTACGGCAACCAGTGGGGCACCCAGAGCACCGACGCCAACGGCAACGCCAAGTTCTCGGGCGACTCGGCCGGAGCCGCCGGAGCCACCCAGCAGATGTTCAAGGGCATCGGCACCAACGGCGAGACCTGGTCCGCCGACCTCACCCAGTGGTGCGACGGCCCCAACGTCGCCACCGGAGCCGTGAGCTGCCCGTCCAACGCCAACTTCATCCCGTACCAGAGCGGCGGCGTCCTGTCCGGCGTCTGGTACGACAACGCGGGCGCCTCGCCGAGCCAGTCCACCGGCAACCAGCTCGCCCAGGAGGCGGTCAAGGCCGCCGGCCACTTCGGCAACACCACCGCCGCCGCCAACCGGGACGCGTACTACATCGTCCTGTCGCCGCACGGCACCAACCCGGACGACTACCAGAACCCCAGCACCGGGTACTGCGCCTGGCACGACTGGAACGGCGACACCACCCTCACCGGCGGTGCGGCGAGCTCGCCCTACGGCGACATCGCCTTCTCCAACCAGCCGTACAACATCGACGCGGGCTCCAACTGCGGCGTCGGCTTCGTCAACTCGCCCGGCACGCTGGACGGCTGGACGATGACCCTCGGCCACGAGTGGCACGAGATGATGTCCGACCAGAACCCGGCCGGCGGCTGGACCAACCACGTCTCCGGCAGCAGCTACAACGGCCAGGAGAACTCCGACGAGTGCGCCTGGATCCGGCCCGGCAGCACCGGCGGCGCCGCCAACGTCTCCTTCGGCACCTTCGGCAGCTACGCCGAGCAGGCCAGCTGGTCCAACGACACCAACTCCTGCGCGATCTCGCACGCCATCCTGACCCACGGCAACGCGGTCACCGTCACCAACCCGGGCAACCAGAGCGGCACCGTCGGCACCGCGGCGAGCCTGCAGATCAACGCCACCGACTCGGCCACCGGCCAGACCCTGACCTACTCGGCCACCGGCCTGCCCGCCGGCCTGTCGATCAACTCCTCGACCGGTCTGATCTCCGGCACCCCGACCGCCGCCGGCACCTCCAGCGTCACGGTCACCGCGACCGACACCACCGGCGCCGTCGGCAGCACCGGCTTCAGCTGGACCGAGTCCACCTCCGGAGGCGGCGGCACCGCCGTCACCAACGGCACCTTCGAGACCGGCAACCTGACCGGCTGGACCGCCGCCGGCTCCACCTCCGCCCCCGCCTCCGCCGCCCACAGCGGCAGCTACGGCGCCATGGTCGGCTCCACCAACCCGACCGGAGACTCCTCGATCGCCCAGACCTTCACCGCGCCGACCGGCTCCAGCAAGGTGTCCTTCTGGTACAGCAACACCTGCGACGACACCGTCACCTACGACTGGGCCACCGCCACCCTGAAGGACAACACCACCGGCACCACCACCACGGTGCTCGCCAAGACCTGCACCACCACCGGGACCTGGACCAACAAGACCGCCACCGTCACCCCGGGCCACTCCTACACCCTCACCCTGAGCAACCACGACGACAACTACCCGGGTGACCCGACCTACACCTACTACGACGACGTGACCGTCTCCTGACGACGACCGCGCCGAACGCACCGGGGTGGGCCCAGCGCCCGCCCCGGTGCCGTTTCCGACCCCGGGGGGGGATCCGACCCCGGGGAAACATCCGGTCCCGGGGGGGATCCGATCAGGCCGTCGGTACGTCGAACCGGTACCGCTCGCACACCGTCAGAAGGAACCCCCGTGAACCCGAGAAGACCCGCCGCCGCCCTGGCGCTGACCGCCGCCCTGCTCGCCCTCACCGGCTGCGCCTCCACCGGGACGGGCCCCTCGGCGACCGCCCCCGCCCAGGGCACCCCGAGCCCGGGGGCCGTCACGGTGGACGAGCACGCCGACCACACCACCCTGAAGGTGGCCGTCGGCACGACCGTCACGCTCGCGCTCCACACCACCTACTGGTCCGCCGCCACCAGCTCCGCCCCCGACGTCGCCGCCCCGAGCGGCACCCCGGCCACCGTCCCGTCCCCCTCCTGCCGCCCCGGCGGCGGCTGCGGCACCGTCACCACCACCTTCGCCGCCCACGCCCCCGGCACCGCCCGCCTCACCGCCACCCGCACCATCTGCGGTGAGGCCCGCGCGTGCCCGCCCGACCAGCGCACCTACGAGGTCACCGTGGAGGTCACCGGCTGAGGCCCGGGGAGGCCGCCGGGGCGGGCACCGGGCGGTGTGCCCTCGGTCACCCGGGGAGCGGGGCCGTCCTGGTGCCGCCGGCCGGTCGCCCGCCCGCCGCCCGGCCAAGTCCCGGCCGCTTCCCGGCCGTCGGGCGCTCCGCCTCGACCCGCCGAAAAATTCTTCCACCAGGCGTACAACCAGGTGCGTCACCCATCGCGTTCAGCAGCCGTGAGAATGACACGACGGACGCGGCCCACCAGGCCGCCGCAGTTGACGGGAACGGCACGGACACCATGGCGGGGACAGCACGATGAGGGACGCGACACCGGGCTTCGAGGAGTTCGTCGCCGCCTGCGGCCCGAAACTGCTGCGCGTGGCCTGGCTGCTGACCGGCGACCGGCACCAGGCCGAGGACCTGCTGCAGACCGCGCTCGCCAAGGTCTGGCCCAAGTGGGACCGGATCTCCATCGACCGGCCCGAGGCGTACCTGCGGAAGGTCCTGGTCAACTGCCACGTCTCCTGGTGGCGCCGCCGCTGGACCGGGGAACTGCCGCACGACGAACTCCCGGACCGGCCGACGCCGGGCGCGGACCCGTACGAGGACGTGGTGCTCGGGCAGGTCGTCGCCCAGGCCGTCCGGGCACTGCCGCCGCGCCAGCGGGCCGTGGTCGTGCTGCGCTTCTTCGAGGACCTCAGCGTGGAGGAGACCGCCGAGGCGCTGCGCTGCAGCACCGGAACGGTCAAGAGCCAGACGCACCACGCGCTGGCCGCACTGCGCGGCCGGCTGCCGGCCCGGGAGCTGCTGCTGGACGGAGGACACCGTGAACGGATCTGACCTGCTGGACCCGGACGGTCACCGGCCCGCCGACACCGAGGTGGCGCAGGAGCTGCGGTTCCTGCTCCACGAGGCCGCACCGCACCTGGCGGCCCCCGAGGACCGGATGGACCGGGTCCGCGCCCGGGTCGCCCGGACCAGCCGCCGGCGGCGGGCCGCCGGGCTCGGCGCCGGGCTGACCGGCGGGCTGCTCGCCGCGGTCCTGGCGGCCGCGCCCGCCATCGCACCGGCACCGGAGCACGGGGTGGCCGCGGGGCCGGCGGGGGCGCCGTCCGCCGTTGCCCCGGCCTCGCCCGCACCGGCGGGGGAGCCGTCCGGCATGGTCGTGCCCCCGGGGTCGGCCACCCGCTTCGCGTCCCTCCCGGACCTGGTCGTCGAGGTGCCGTACGGCTGGCACTCCCGCGACGGCATCACCGGCAACCCCCGTGACGGCATCGGCTTCATCGCCACCGAGCCGCTCGGGGCGACGCCCTGCCCGTCGAAGGGTGTCTGCGCCCCCCTCGGACCGCTCGCGGCTGACGGCGCCTTCCTCGTCCTCCAACTGGTCGACGACCCGAGCCGGATCGAGCAGGCCCCCGGCAGCCCGGTCACCCTCACCGACGAGCAGCCCCCCGCGTTCTGCGCGATGGACGGCGGCACCCGGGCGCTCGTCGGGCGCCGCAGCATCGTCCGCGACGGTGCACCCGCACTGATCGAGCTGGAGGCGTGCCTGCGCCAGCCGTCCGAATCGACGCTGCTGCAGGTACGGCAGGTGCTCGACTCGATCCGGACGACCGGGAACGACCGGCCGCCCGCGAAGGCCCCGCGCGGCTGATCCGGCCCGCCCCCTTCCACCCGACGTCCTCCTCCTGAAACCCCTTTCCCGAAGGCCGAACCGCCATGTCCCTACCCCGTCGCGCCCTCGCAGGGCTGGCGCTGCTCCTGGTGAGCTGCGCGCCCGCTACCGCCGGGCCGCCCGCGCCACCGGCCGCGGCCGTCCCCGACACCCCCACGCCCCCACCGTTCACGCCCGCACCGCCCGCGCCCGCGGTGGCGCCGGCGGCCCGACCCGCGCCGCCCGAGCTTCCGCGCCAACTCCCCGGCGTCGGGCCGAAGTTGCTGGCAGGCGTACCCGCCGGGACCAGGCAGGCACTGGTCGTCACCGGGGACGGCCCCGACGCCACGACCGGCCGCGCCGTCCTCTACCGCAACGACGGCGACGGCTGGCTCGCCGGACCGTCCTGGCCCACCCGCAACGCCCGGGACGGCTGGACCTCGGACCACCACGAGGGCGACCTGCGCTCGCCGATCGGCGTCTTCACCCTCGGCGACGCCGGCGGGCGCCTTCCCGACCCGGGCACCCGGCTGCCCTACGACCGCTCCGACGCCTTCGACATCTCCGGCACCGGTTTCGCGGGCGAGCCGCTCGCCGGGGCCTTCGACTACGTGGTGGCCATCGACTACAACCGCGTACCGGGCTCCTCCCCGCTCGACCGGCGCCGCCCGCGCGGTGCGGGGTACGGCGGAGGCATCTGGCTGCACGTCGACCACGGCGGGCCCACCCACGGCTGCATCGGACTGACCACCGACCGCATGCGCGAACTGCTCCTCGCCCTCGACCCCGCGCTGCACCCGGTGGTGGTGATGGGCGACGCCCGCGCGCTGGCCCGCTGAGCGTCCGCCCGCCCGGCGCGCTCAGCGTCCACCCGCCCGGGCGGCTCCCCGCGCGGAACCCGTCCCGGTCGCGGCAGGGCCGGACGACCTCCTGACGATCCGTCAGTCAGTCAGTCGCCTCCGCCCTTGCCTCCGCCTCTGCCTCGGCGACCCAGTCGGGGAGCGGTTCGCGGCAGGCCAGCCACTCCTGCGGCACGTCGGCGAGGCCGGTGCGGGCGGCGACCACGCCGCCGGTGATGGCGCAGGTGGTGTCCACGTCACCCAGGCCCTCGGCGGTGGTCCACAGGGCGTCGGCCAGATCGTCCACGTGGTGCGCGGCGGACCACAGGGCGAAGGGCACGGTGTCGCTCGCCCGGATCTGCTGCCCGTTGCCGAGCAGGTCGGCCGCCCGCCACGGCTCGGTCGCCGGGGACAGCTCGCCGGCCCGTCGCAGCCCGTCGCGGACGGCGCCGGCCGGGGTGCGGTCGGCGACCTCGGCCAGCAGCTCGGCGCCGACGGGCGCGGGGCCGGTGCGGCCGCGCGCGGCGAGGGCCGCCGCCAGGGCGACGGCCACCGCCCCGGCCACGCCCTCGGGGTGCGCGTGGGTGACCTCGGCGGACAGCGCCGCCTGCTCTGCCGCCTCGTCCAGGTCGGTGTGGAACCAGGCGCCCAGCGGGGCCACCCGCATCGCCGCGCCGTTGCCGAGGCTGCCCTGGCCGTCGAACAGCCCGTGCGCCCTGGTGCGCCAACTCGCGGGCTGCGCGGCCAGTTCGGGCAGCAGCACGTGCATGCCGTACCCGTAGCCGCGGCCGTCGTCCGCCCGGTAGGTCGCCCCGAAAGCCTGGGCCAGCCGCTCCTGGTGCACCGCGTCGAAGGCGGTCAGGACCCCGAAGACCGACAGCGCCATCGCGGTGTCGTCGGTCCAGTGCCAGGGCCCCTCCTCCGGTGTGCGCCGGGCCCGGATCTGCTCGAACGCCTCCCGGGGCGAGCGGAAGAGGGGGAACCAGCGCTCCCCGAATCCGTCCCCGAGGGCCAGGCCCTCCAACGAGTCGCGAGCGGCGGAAAAGGATGTCATCCGGGCATCCTGGCAGGACTCCGGGCCTGCCGCAGCCAGGTTTCCGTGGGAAGGCGGACCCGGCTGCGGCAGACCGGCGGTGGCGGAACCGGCTGCGGCAGGCCGGTGGCGGACCCGGCTGCGGCAGGCCGGTGGCGGACCCGGCTGCGGCAGGCCGGTGGCGGACCCGGTGACGGTCAGTCGCCGAGGACGGCGATCCGGCCGGTGCTCAGCCCGCCGGCGACCCGCCGGACGGCGTCCGCGGCCCCCGCCAACGGCACCCGGTCGCTCACCAGGGGCCGGACCGTGCCCTGCTCGGCGAGCTTCGTCAGCTCGTCGTGCGCGGCGCGGACGGCGCCCGGGTCGTGGGTGTTGTACAGGCCCCAGTGCAGGCCGAGGATCGCGTAGTTCTTCACCAGGGCGTGGTTGAGTGCGGGCGCGGGGATCTGCCCGGCGGCGAAGCCGACCACGACGATCCGGCCCTCGAAGGCGACGCACCGCGCGGAGCCGGTGTAGGCGTCACCGCCGACCGGGTCGAAGACCACGTCCGCGCCGCGCCCGCCGGTCGCCTCCTTGACCGCGGTGACGAAGTCCCCGGCCGTCCGGTCCACCACGAGGTCGGCGCCGAGTGCACGGGCCGCCTCCGCCTTGGCCGGGCCGCCGACCACGGCGATCACCCGGGCCCCGGCGGCGCGGCCGAGCTGGACGGCGGCGCTGCCGACCCCGCCGGCCGCCGCGTGCACCAGCAGGGTCTCGCCGGCCAGCAGCCGGGCGCGGCGGTGCAGCGCGAACCACGCGGTCTGGTAGCCGATGTGCAGTGCTGCGGCCTCGGCGTCGTCCAGCGCCCCGGGTGCCGGGAACGCGGCCGCGGCGTCCAGCAGCGCGTACTCGGCGAAGGCGCCGTGCGGCAGCACCGGGTTCCCGATCAGCCGCTCGCCGCGCCGCGGCCCGTCCGCGACCTCGCCGCACAGTTCCACGCCGGGCGTGAACGGCAGCGGCGGCCGGACCTGGTACTGCCCGCGCACCATCAGCGCGTCGGGGAAGTTGACGGCGGCGGCCCGCACCCGGACCAGCAGCTGACCGGGACCGGGCACCGGCCGCGGCACCGCCTCGACGAGCCGCATCACCGCTTCCGGCTCGCCGAGCTCCGCGACCTGCCAGGCCCTCACAGCGCCTCACTCCTCTCCAGCCCCTGCTGGAGCCGGTTCATCCCGGCGATCCAGCGGTCCGGCTCGGTGGCCCGGACGCGGTAGTACTCGGCGACCTCGGGGTGCGGCAGGATCAGGAAACGGTCCTCGCGCAGCGCGGTCAGCGTCGCCTCGGCGACGTCCTCCGGGTCCAACGCGGTCGGCGCGAGCAGGGCCTCGCCGACGGCACCGGTGGAGGCGAGCATGTCGGTGCGCACGCCCTGCGGGCAGAGCGCGTGCACCCGTACACCCCGGTGGCGGTAGGTCGCGGACAGCCACTCGGCGAAGGCGAGCGCCCCGTGCTTGCTGACCGCGTACGGTGCGGAGCCCAGCATGGTGAGCAGCCCGGCCGCGGAGACGGTGGACAGGAAGCGGCCCTCGCCGCGCTCCAGCCAGCGGGGGAGCAGCAGGTCGGCGGCCCGGACGTGGGCCAGCACGTTGACCTCCCAGGCGCTCGCCCAGGCGGCGGCGGGCGCGTCGGCCCCGCCGACCGGGGCGACGCCGGCGTTGGCGCACCACACGTCGATCTCGCCGAGTGCCGTGCGGGCCCGGTCGACCAGGTCGGCGAGGCCGGCGGCGGAGGCGGCGTCACCGGGCAGGGCGGTGCCGCCGCAGTCCGCGGCGACGGCGCGCGCGGCGTCGGCGTCCAGGTCGTTGACCACGACCCGGGCCCCGGCGGCGGCGAAGGCCCGGGCCAGCGCGGCCCCGATGCCCCGACCGGCGCCGGTGACGACGACGCCCCGGTCCGCGAGCTCGGCCGTCACATGCCACCGCCGAGGGTGACTCCGCCGTCGACGACGAGGGTCTGGCCGGTGATCCAGCCGGCGTCGGGGGAGAGCAGGAAGGCGACCGCGCCGGCGATGTCCTCGGGGACGCCGAGCCGGCCGAGCGGGTAGGCGGCGGCGACCTGCTCCTCGCGGCCCTCGTACAGCGCCTCGGCGAACTTGGTCTTGACCACGGCGGGCGCGACGGCGTTGACCCGGATGCCCTGCGGGCCCAGTTCGGCGCCGAGTTCGACGGTGAGCCGGATCAGCGCGGCCTTGCTGACGCCGTACATGCCGATCCCGGCGGAGGCGCGGATGCCGGCGATGGAGGCGACGTTGACGACCGAGCCGCCGTGCTCGCCCATCCACGCGGCGTGAGCACGGCGGGTCCAGGCGAGCGGGCCGAGCACGTTGACGGCCAGGATCTTGGCGGCGGCGGCCTCGTCGGTGCCGAGGACCGGCCCGTAGACCGGGTTGATACCGGTGTTGTTGACCAGGTGGTCGAGCCGCCCGAAGGCCTCCAGGGTGCGGGCGACGGCCTCCTCCTGGTGTGCCGGGTCGTCGGCCTTGCCCGCGACGGCGATGGCGTTCTCCGGGCCGCCCAGGTCCTGGACGGCCTGCGCCAGCGGCTCGGGGCTGCGGGCGGTGAGGCAGACCTTGGCGCCGCGGTCGACCAGTTCGCGCGCGATGCCGAGGCCGATGCCCCGGCTCGATCCGGTGACGACGGCCACCCGGCCCTTGAAGGAGTGCACCACGGAGCGTCCTGCCTTTCCCACGGGGGTCTCGACCGCGACGGACCCGGACCCCGACGGACCCGGACCCCGACGGACCCGGACCGCGACGGGTCTCGTCGGCGACCGGGGCGACGACCGAGGCGGCGGCCGAGCGCTTGCTGACTAAGCGCTTGCTCAGCATGCTGTCGGTGCGGGAGCCTGTCAACAGCCTGCCGACCGTCCGCCGGTGCCGTCCGGCGATCGGTGGGAAAACCTGTACGAGTTCCCGTGCGGGTCTCTGGGAGGATGACGCCATGACCAGCACCCCGATGGCCGACCTCTGGCCGACCCTGCCCGGCGCCGACACCCGCCCCGAGGCGGCGTACCGGCTGCTCCAGGCGGCCGTCGAGTCGTTCGCGGAGCGCGGCTTCCATGCCACCACCACCCGGGACATCGCCACCGCCGCCGGGATGAGCCCGGCCGCGCTGTACATCCACTACCAGTCCAAGGCCGCCCTGCTGGCCGAGATCAGCCGGGCCGGGCACGCCGCCACGCTGGCTCTGGTCCGGGACGCCGTGGCGGGCGGGGGCGGTCCGGCGGAGCGGATGCGGCGGCTGGTCGAGCAGTTCACCGCCTGGCACGCCCGGGCCCGGACGGTCGGGCGGGTGGTCAACTACGAGCTGCACGCGCTGCCCGAGGACGCCTACGCGGTGGTCGCGGCGCTGCGGCTGGACATCGAGCGCGAGGTCAGCGCGCTGATCGAGGAGGGCGCGGCGGCCGGCGACTTCCAGGTCTCGGAGGTGCGGACGGCGGCGCGCGCGGTCACCTCGCTCGGGATCGACGTCTCCCGCTGGTACACCGACCGGTCGACCGAGACGCCGGAGGAACTCGGCCGCCGCTACGGCGAGTTGGTGCTGCGGATGCTGGGCGCCCGGGTCTGAGGCGACAGGCCGCCCGGCTCGCCCTTGACCTGCTCGTGGGGGTGCGAGCAGACTCGTATACGACGTACGTGTGCCTCGTAAGGCGTACAGCGCCCGGGGGCGGCTCACGGGTGACACCGCGGGCCCTCCCCGGCGCACTCCCACCGCGGTCCCGACACCGCGGATCGAAGCAGAACACCTCCCCCGGCGACCACGTCCCACGGCGACAACGCCTCCCGACCGGCGGCGCCGACGGGAGCGACCACCGACGGGAGCGACCACCGGCCCGGGCGGTCGGAGAAGGGGAGGTGCGGTGATGCCCTTCCGGCGAGCGGATCCGGTGTTCCACCGGGCCGCCTGAACACCGGGCTTCCTGAGCAGCACGCCAGGGCGCCCCCCCCGCTAGGTCGGGGGGGGGGGCCGGCTGTCGGGCGCCGCGGGGGGGGGGGGGGCGGGGGCCCCGGGGGGGGGGGGGGGGGGCCCGGCCGAACCGGGCGAGTATAAAA
>NZ_JBHWCL010000164.1:0-21335 GCF_042735125.1 Kitasatospora sp. NPDC059599
ACCCCCCCCCGCGCCGGCGCGCGGGGGGGGTGCCCCCCTCGCGCCCCGCCGCCTCCCCCCCCCCCCCCCCACAGGCCCGCGCCCCCCCCCGGGCCCCCCCCCCCCCCCCCCCGGCGGGGGCGCCCCCCGCCGCCGTTTCCGGCCCCGGCACGCCGGGGAGCCGTCGCTCCGCTCAGTCCGTGGCGGGACGGGCCGGCTGGACCGGCGGAACGGCCTGGGCCGGCTCCGCGGGCGGGTTCGGATGGGTGGCGGCGGTGCGTTCGGCGGCTTCGCGGGCGGCTTCGAGCGCGGTGAACACGGCCTGGCCGGCCTCGTTGCGGCGGCGCAGGTGGGTGATCACGGTGTTGGTGACGGCGATCAGCGGGACGGCGACGACCGCACCGCCGATGCCGCCGATGATGCCGCCGGCCGCGACGCCGAGGACCACGCCCAGCGGGTGCACCCGGACGGCCCGGCCCAGGATCAGCGGCTGCAGGATGTGACTCTCGATCTGCATCACCGCGATCAGCAGGATCAGCACCATCAGTGCCGCCCACACCCCGCCCTGGGTGACCAGGGCCATCAGCACCGCGACGGTGCCGGTGACGAGCGCGCCGACCAGCGGGACGAAGGCGCCCAGGAAGATGATCACCGCCAGCGGCATGGCCAGCGGCACGCCCAGCAGGTCGATGCCGATCCCGATGCAGACCGCGTCGATGAAGGCCACGCACACGGTGCCGCGCACGTAGGCGGTGAGCGTCGCCCAGGCCTTCGGGCCCGCGCCGGCCATCGCGAAGCGGGAGTGCCGGGGCAGCCCGCGCAACGCCCAGTTCCAGATCTTCTCGCCGTCGTAGAGCAGGAAGAAGGTGGTGAAGAAGGTCATCAGCACCGCGGTCAGCACCTCGACGGCGATCTGCGCGCCGGTGATCGAGGCCGAGGTGAGCTGGTCGGTGTTGGTGGTGATCGCCTTGGTGATCTGGTCGGCGAAGTCGGTGATCTGCTGCTGGGTCAGGTGCAGCGGCCCGGTGACCAGCCAGTCCTTCAGCTGGTTGACACCGTCCTTGACCTGGGTGGTGACGCTCGGCAGGTTGGTGCTCACCTGCCAGACCACGAACCAGCCGACCAGCCCGATCCCGGCCAGGCCGCTCAGGAACACCCCGCCCGCCGCCAGGGAGCGCGGTGCCCCCCGCCGGCGCAGCCAGGACACCGAGGGTTCCAGCAGCGCGGCGATCAGCAGCGAGGCCAGCACCGAGAAGGCGACCAGCCGCAACATGTCGACCACGTAGAAGACGACGTAGAGCGCGGCGCCGAGCAGCAGCAGCCGCCAGGTGGACTCGGCGGCCACCCGCAGCCCCCACGGCACCGCCTCGGCGGGGGTGGCGGGCCGGCCGGGGTGGTACTCGCGGCCGAGCCCCGCGTGCGCGGCGGGTGCGGCCGGGGCCGCGGCGGGTGCCGCACCCGCCGGTGCCTCCGGCGCCGGCGCGGGGTCGGTCCGGGGCACGGGCACCGGGCCCGCCCCCTCCGTGACGGCCGGTCCGCGGCCGTCGGCGAGGACCTGCGCCTCGACGAGGGCGCGCCCCTCGGCGAGCGGGTGCCCCTCCGTGAGCCCGGGGACGGCGAGTTCGTGCGGGTCGGCCGCCATCGCGGCGCGTCGGCGCCGTTCGATCACGGCGGCCGCGCTCGCCACCACGGCCATGCCCTTGGCCACGGCCTTGAAGGCCTTTCCGCCCCGCGCCATGCTCGCTACCACCGCTCCCCGGCCCGCCCGCCGTGCCCGGCGGTACGCCGCGGGTCCTGCCGCGGCCGTCAGGGATGACGCTACCCGGCGCGGGCACGGCAAGTCCGGCCACCGGTGGGTTCGAGGGGAACACCCCACCCCGGAAATGCGGGCAAATCGCCATGTTCCAGGTGGTTTCGGATGCACTTCGCTGGGGAGGAGTCGGGACGAGACCCCGGAGGCAGCGCCTCCGGGAGCGCCGTGAGCCAACCGCCGGCGGACCGGCCGGTGCGGGAAGCAACCAGGACCCCTTCCCGCGCCCCGCGTCCGCACCCAGAACCGCACCGCCCGAGAGCGCACTGGTCAGCGCAGCCCGGGCGGCGCGGTTCGCCCTTCTCCCGCCGACCCCGGGCGACTCCGGGCGGCCCGGCCCCGGAACGGCGACGGCCCCCGGTCACCCGCCCGGGAAGGGCGGGCGGCCGGGGGCCGTACGGAGCGCGCCGCCGGGGCGGCAGCCGTTCCTAGTACCAGCTGTGGGCCTGCCAGAACGACCAGGCGCCACAGGGGCTGCCGTAGCGGCTGTTCATGTAGCTGAGGCCCCACTGGATCTGGGTGGCCGGGTTGGTGCGCCAGTCGGCACCGGCCGAGGCCATCTTGTTGCCGGGCAGCGCCTGCACCAGACCGTACGCGCCGGAGCTCTTGTTGGTGGCGGTGTAGTCCCAGCCGCTCTCGCGCTTCACGATCTGGCTGAAGCACTGGAACTGGGCGTCGTTGCCGACGATCTGCCGGGCAGTGTCCTGGACCGAGCCGGGGCTGACCGAGACCGGGGGCGCGCTGGCGTCGACGGCGGTCATCGCCGAGCGGGCCTTCGACCGGTTGGCGGCCTCGGCGGCGGCCTTGCGCGCGTCGTCGGCGGCCTTGGCCGCCTTGTCCGCGTCGGCCTTGGCCTGGGCGTCGGCCTTCGCCTGGGCGTCCGCGGCCGCCTTCTGGCGCGCGGCCTCCTCAGCGGCCTTCTGCTCGGCGGCGGCCTTGGCGGCGGCGTCGGCGGAGGCCTGCTGGGCGGATGCCTGCTGGCCGATGTTGTCACTGATGGTCTGCGCCTGGACGCCAGAGGGGACTTCGGCAAGCAGGGTCGCACCGGCGACATCGACCGTCTGCGTCGTCTTGCCCTCGCTGCCCGAGGCCATGCCCACGACGGCACCGACAGCGGTGACGGCGGTGGCGGAGGCCACAGCGACTCCCCGGACCGAGATCCGAGTCACATGGATTCCTTCCAGCATCGCCCACGCGTGACCGTGTGGGCGCAAGATGCCCCTTGGCACGGACCTCCGCACGGTGCTCTGGTCACGGGAGGTGCTGGCCCGGCGTCCGGCCGAGGTGAGGCGACCGGGCGTTGGAATCGGGCGGCGTACGGCTCGTCGGTCTTCAATTGTGTGTCCACCGACCGGAGTTGGCGGACCTTCCGGGGCCTGACTTCCGAGTCCGGAAGCCCTGCCGCGCCGTACGCGGGGCCTGACAGAACCCTCACCATGCCGCACCGGGCACGGTCGACGCAATTCCCGCCCGCGTGGCGCATGTCACATTCACCGCACGGGAGTTTCCCGGACGGAAAGCACTCGATGTGATGAAACGGCCGGGGCCCGCTCCGTCAGGAGCGGGCCCCGCAGGTCGAGTTGACCCTATTGTCCTACTATGCCCTGATCAGGGGCGGATCACGGGTGGATGTCCTCCAGCATCTCCGTGACCAGCGCCGCGATCGGCGAACGCTCCGACCGCGTGAGCGTGATGTGGGCGAAGAGCGGATGCCCCTTCAGCTTCTCCACCACCGCCACCACACCGTCGTACCGGCCCACCCTGAGGTTGTCCCGCTGCGCCACGTCGTGGGTGAGCACCACCCGCGAGCCCTGGCCGATCCGGGACAGCACCGTCAGCAGGACGTTCCGCTCCAGCGACTGCGCCTCGTCCACGATCACGAAGGCGTCGTGCAGCGAGCGCCCCCGGATGTGGGTCAGCGGCAGCACCTCCAGCATCCCGCGGGAGATGACCTCCTCGATCACGTCCGGGGTGGTGACGGCGGAGAGGGTGTCGAAGACCGCCTGCGCCCAGGGGCCCATCTTGTCCGCCTCGGAACCCGGCAGGTAGCCGAGTTCCTGGCCGCCGACCGCGTACAGCGGCCGGAAGACCATCACCTTGCGATGCTGCCTCCGCTCCAGCACCGCCTCCAGACCCGCGCACAGCGCCAGCGCCGACTTGCCGGTGCCGGCCCGGCCGCCCATCGAGACGATCCCGATGTCCGGGTCGAGCAGCAGGTCCAGCGCCACCCGCTGCTCGGCGCTGCGCCCGCGCAGCCCGAACGCCTCGCGCTCCCCGCGCACCAGCCGGACCCGGCCGTCACCGGTGACCCGGCCGAGCGCGCGGCCGCGCTCCGAGGTGAGTACCAGTCCGGTGTGGACGGGCAGCTCGTCGGCCCCGTCGAGGTCCACCGACGCGTCGTGGCCCGCTGCGAACAGCGCGTCCACCTGGTCGGCGGGGACGTGCAGTTCGGACATGCCCGTCCAGCCGGACGTGATCGCCAGCTCGGCCCGGTACTCCTCGGCGAGCAGGCCCACCGAACTGGCCTTGATCCGCAGCGGCAGGTCCTTGGAGACGACGGTGACGTCGTAGCCCTCGGCCTGCAGGTTGCGGGCGACCGCCAGGATCCGGGTGTCCGCCTCGCCGCCGCCGGAGCGGTAGCCGGCCGGCAGTATCGACACGTCGGAGTGGTTGAGCTCGACCCGGATGGTGCCGCCGAGTTCGCCGACCGGGATCGGCTCGTCGAGCCGTCCGTGGCGGATGCGGTAGTCGTCGAGCAGCCGCAGCGCCTGGCGGGCGAAGTAGCCCAGCTCCGGGTGGTGCCGTTTGGCCTCCAGCTCGGTGACGACGACCACCGGCAGGACGACCTCGTGCTCCTCGAAGCGGGTCATGGCGAGCGGGTCCGCCAGGAGCACGCTGGTGTCGAGAACGTACGTGCGCCGGTCTGGTGTCCGGCGGCTCTTGGAACTGACCACTAGGCCTCCAGAGCGGATGACCCTGCGTCATCCGCGGCAAGCCGGCCTCGCTGCCCCGGTGGCCTCGGGGCCGGACTGACTGGAGTATTCCCAGGCGGGGGGCGGTGCATTCGCGCCCCGGGAGAACTGACGGATCATTGCCGGTGAACGTTTGGCCTCGCCCCGGGGCCGGGTACTCCAGCCCTACGGCGGTCACTTCACCGCGGACCGGCCGACGGGACCCCGGTCCCACCGGCCCGGGGGGCCGGGACTACAGGCCCAGCCGCCGGTGGCGCTGCTCGAAGGCGCGCAGGGCGCGCAGGAAGTCGACCTTGCGGAAGGCCGGCCAGTACGCCTCGCAGAAGTAGAACTCGCTGTGCGCGCTCTGCCAGAGCAGGAAACCGGACAGCCGCTGCTCGCCCGAGGTGCGGATGATCAGGTCCGGGTCGGGCTGGTTGCGGGTGTAGAGGTGCTCGGAGATGTGCTCGACGGTCAGGACCTCGGCCAGTTCCTCGATCGAGGTGCCGCGTCCGGCCTGCTCCTGGAGCAGCGAGCGGACGGCGTCGGCGATCTCGTGCCGGCCTCCGTAGCCGACCGCGACGTTGACCGTGATGCCGTCGATGTCGGCGGTCTCGTCGGCGGCGCGCTTGAGCACGTCGGCGGTGTGCTGTGGGAGCAGGTCCAGCGCGCCGACCGGGTGGACCCGCCAGCGGCGGGCGGCGGCCAGGCCGGTGACGGCGTCCTCGATGATGCCGAGCAGCGGGACCAGCTCGTCGGCCGGGCGGTCCAGGTTGTCGGTGGAGAGCATCCAGAGGGTGACGACCTTGACGTGGGTCTCGTCGCACCAGCCGAGGAACTCGCTGATCTTGTCGGCGCCGCGCTGATGTCCGTACGCGGTGGACCCGCCCGCGGCCTTGGCCCAGCGGCGGTTGCCGTCCAGGATCACGCCGATGTGGTGCGGGGTGCGGGCCAGGTGGACCTCGACCCGGCGGCCGTAGAGCCCGTACATCCCGCCCAGCAGGGTGCGCAGCCCCGGCGTCCGTTCGGCGACATCGCGCAGACCCATGTTCCCGGACCCCTCCGTGCTCGTTCAGCTGGTGCGTCACCGCCCCGGCGCAGCCTACTCCGGCGCGCAGGCGCACGGTAAAGCCGCAGGTAGCGGTCTGGTCACGGTCCTGTACGAAGTCTGTCGCGACGGGCGTGCCGGAGGTCGCGCAGGGGTCGTACGGGGCCGGCCCCGGACCGCGGGGCGGGCGTCGGCGGGCCTCGACGGGCCTCGGCGGTGCGGACACGGAACGGTCTCCGAATCCTTAACGGAACCGTAAGCCCTCGGTTCCCTGCTTGACGACCCGCAATGGTCTAGTCCAGCTTTTGATTCCGGACGGAACGACCCTCCACTCCGTCTCCCCCAGGCTCATCCCTGACCTCCCCTCCCCCACACGCGGCCGCCGCGCCCCCCACCGCGGCGGCCGCTCCTCCCCCAGGAGCGTCACCCCATGGCCCGTACGCTGAACCAGCCCGCACACAAGCGCCGGCGCAGCCCCCTCCCGGCCGTCGCGGCCGGCGCCACCGTCCTCGCCCTGGCCGGCGGCGGCCTCGCCCTCTTCGCCGGCGGCGCCGGCGCGGCGGTCGGCAACCTGGTCACCAACGGCGGCTTCGACGGCGGGATCGGTGGCTGGAGCTGCGCCGGCGCGGCGACCACCGTCTCCGCTCCGGTCCACTCCGGCACCGGCGCGCTGCAGGCCACCCCGGGCGCGGGCGACACCGCCGAGTGCACCCAGACCATCAGCGTGCTGCCCAACACCAGCTACACGCTGAGCGCCTGGGTCCAGGGCCCGTACGTCTACCTCGGCGCACGCGGCACCGGCGGCACCGACCCGTCCGCCTGGTCGAACCAGAACGGCTGGAACCAGCTGTCCACCACCTTCACCACCGGGGCGAACGCCACCAGCGTCACCGTCTACCTGCACGGCTGGTACGGCCAGAGCGCCTACCTCGCCGACGACGTCGCCCTGCTGGGGCCCGGCGGCACCGGCACCCCGTCGCCGACCGCGACCGCCACGCCCACCCCCACGCCGACTGCGACGACCACCGCCACGCCCACCGGCACGGCAACCCCGACCCCCACCGCGACCCCGACCCCCACCGCGACGCCCACTGCCACCCCGACCGGCACCACCCCGCCGGCCACCGGCCTGCCGGCGCACGCCGTCACCGGCTACTGGCAGAACTTCGACAACAACTCGACCCCGCAGCGCCTGAGCGACGTCCAGAACGCGTACGACATCATCGCGGTCTCCTTCGCCGACGCCGTGCCGACCCGGACCGGCGCGATCAGCTTCACCCTGGACCCGGGCCTGTCCAAGGCGCTCGGCGGCTACACCGACGCCCAGTTCCGCGCCGACGTCAAGGCCAAGCAGGCGGCCGGCAAGAAGGTCGTCCTCTCCATCGGCGGCCAGAACGGCGCGATCACCGTCGGGGACGCCACCGCCGGCGCCAACTTCGCCGACAGCGCCTACGCGATCATCAAGGACTACGGCTTCGACGGCATCGACGTCGACCTGGAGAACGGCGTCCAGGCCGGCCCGCTCGGCGACGCGCTGCACTCCCTGCAGGCCAAGGTCGGCCCCGGCTTCGTCCTGACCATGGCGCCCGAGACCATCGGGATGTACAGCACCGCCGGCGCCTACTTCCAGCTCGCGCTGAGGACCAAGGACATCCTGACCGTCGTCAACACCCAGTTCTACAACTCGGGCGGCATGAACGGCTGCGACGGCAAGGTCTACAACCAGGGCACCATCGACTTCATCACCTCGCAGGTCTGCACCCACATCCAGGGCGGCCTGCGGCCGGACCAGGTCGGCATCGGCGTCCCGGCCTCGGCCAAGGCCGCGGGCGGCGGCTACGTCTCGCCGACCGTGGTGAACAACGCGCTGGACTGCCTGGCCACCGGAAACAACTGCGGCAGCTTCGTGCCGCCGGCCAAGTGGCCCACCATCCGCGGCGCGATGACCTGGTCGACCAACTGGGACGCCAACAACGGCAACGCGTTCTCCAACGCGGTGGGCCCGTTCGTCCACAAGATGCCCTGAGGACCCTCCTTCCCCCGGCGCGCAGCTCCTTGAGGGTGGGGCCCGCGCGTCGGCGGCGGGCCCGTCGTACCGCTCCGGTACGGCGGGCCCTTCCGCGTTCCGTCCCCGCCGCGAGGCGCCGGGCGGGCGCTCGCGCTACCTGGCCAGCACCGCCGTGAGCGCGCCGAGCAGCAGGAACGGCCCCACCGGGACGTCGAGTCCGCGCACCGGGCGCCGACGGACCAGGGCGGCGGCGGCCCGCAGCACCGCCCAGAGGCCGGCCAGCACCGCGGCGGCGAACAGTCCGCCGAGCGCCACCGACCAGCCGTACCAGCCGAGCAGTCCGCCCAGCGCGAGCCCCAGCGGGGAG
Source organism: Kitasatospora sp. NPDC059599 (assembly GCF_042735125.1). Taxonomy (NCBI): domain Bacteria; kingdom Bacillati; phylum Actinomycetota; class Actinomycetes; order Kitasatosporales; family Streptomycetaceae; genus Kitasatospora; species Kitasatospora sp. NPDC059599. The sequence goes on from NZ_JBHWCL010000164.1 coordinate 8,164, forward strand.
TCACCCGGCCCCAGGGCCCCGGCCCAGACGGCCAGTTCGAGCACCGCGCCGACCGCGAGCGCCACCAGCAGACAGCGCAGCAGCGCCCCGGGGCGTCCGTCGACCAGCGCGGCCACCGCCAACAGCGCGGCCACCCCGCCGAGCAGCGGCAGGGTCAGCCGGTACGGCAGCCGGCGCACCCGCGCGTCGACGAAACCGAGCGCCACCCCGAGCGCGGCCGCCCAGCCCAGTGCCGCGGCCGCCGGCCCGTCCGCCGCGTACGCCACCGCGGCGGCGGCGGCCGCCGCGACCGTCTCCACCGACCACGCGCCCGCGCCCAACCGCTCCCGGCAGCCCGGGCAGCGTCCGGTGGGCGGCAGCAGGCGCACGTCGCGCCCGCACGACGGACAGGCCGCACACCAGGGTTCGCCCTCCGGCACCGCGAACCGGGCGACCAGTCCGCGCAGCGGCGGAGCCGCCAGGAGACCGACCAGTACCGCCGCGACCACGACCGGCACCACCGGCGCACCCCCTCCTCGATCGACGCACCGGCCCCATCCTGCCGCGCCGGGCGGGGCGCCGTCCGGCGCGGCGGATGCGGCGTGCGGTGTGCCGTCCGTCTCGTTCCGGAGCGCGGCCCGCCCGCGCTCCTCGCATACGCGGGCATTCCGGACACCGGGCTCCCCCATTGGAAGGCCTGCCGACGCCCCCGCCTGCCGATCCAAGGAGGGCTCTCCGGCCCTGCGGACCACCTTCCCGGAGTCCCGCCGAAGGGGTCCTCCGTACCCCTAAAGTAGGCAGGCATGCAGGTCATCCAGTCCAGCAAGCTCGCCAACGTCTGCTACGACATCCGCGGCCCGGTGCTCGACGAGGCGATGCGGCTGGAGGAGCAGGGCCACCGCATCCTCAAGCTCAACACCGGCAACCCGGCCACGTTCGGCTTCGAGGCGCCCCCGGAGATCCTCCAGGACATCCTGCGCAACCTCGCGAACGCGCACGGGTACGGCGACTCCAAGGGCCTGCTGTCCGCCCGCCGCGCGGTGGTCATGCACTACGAGGACCGCGGGCTGCACGGCCTCTCCGTCGACGACGTCTTCCTCGGCAACGGCGTCTCCGAGCTGATCCAGCTGGCCATGACCGCCCTGCTGGACGACGGCGACGAAGTCCTCGTCCCGGCCCCGGACTACCCGCTGTGGACGGCCTCCGTCTCGCTGGCCGGCGGCACCGCGGTGCACTACCGCTGCGACGAGCAGTCCGAGTGGTACCCGGACCTCGCCGACATCGAGGCCAAGGTCACCGACCGGACCAGGGCCATCGTGGTGATCAACCCGAACAACCCGACCGGCGCGGTCTACCCCCGCGAGGTACTGGAGGGCATCGTCGAGATCGCCCGCCGGCACGACCTGGTGGTCTACGCCGACGAGATCTACGACAAGATCCTCTACGACGACGCCGAGCACGTCCCGCTGGCGACCCTGGCCCCGGACCTCTTCTGCGTCACCTTCAACGGGCTCTCCAAGGCGTACCGCGTCGCCGGCTTCCGCTCCGGCTGGATGGTGCTGTCCGGCGAACGGGCCAGGGCCCGCAGCTACATCGAGGGCCTCACCGTGCTCGCCTCGATGCGGCTGTGTGCCAACATGCCCGCCCAGCACGCGGTGGCCGCCGCGCTCGGCGGCCGGCAGTCGATCCGCGACCTGGTGCTCCCCGGCGGACGCCTGCTCGCCTCGCGCGACGCCGCGCACCGGCTGCTCAACGAGATCCCCGGTGTCAGCTGCGTCAAGCCCAAGGGCGCCCTGTACGCCTTCCCGCGGCTGGACCCGAAGGTCTACAAGATCAAGGACGACGCCCAGATGGTCCTGGACCTGCTGCGCTCCCAGCGCATCCTGCTGGTCCAGGGCACCGGCTTCAACTGGCCCGAGCCGGACCACTTCCGGCTGGTCACCCTGCCCCGCCCCGAGGAGATCACCGACGCCGTGACCCGGATCGGCGAATTCCTCTCCGGCTACGCCCAACCTTGACCTCCCCTTTAACCACGGGCCACCGACCGGACCGTAGGATTCCGGCGCGTCGGCGGCCCGGGTTCCTCTCCGGGCCGTAGGGGGGACGGGCCGGTCGGCGGTGTGCCGGGGCCCGGGCCGACGCGGACACCGGAGCGCGCGACCGCCCGGAAGGGTCCGCTCCCCTGCCCCCACTCCTCCGCAAGGGACCGGTCCGTCTTGACCATCCGCATTCCGCTCACCCCCGCCCGCGCCGCCGCGGCCGCCGTCGGCGCCGCCATCGCGCTGACCACCGCCCTGCCGGCCACGCCCGCCTCCGCCGCCGGCGGTGGCTTCCGCATTCCGACGTCGAGCACCGTCGTGAACGCCAACTCCGGCAAGTGCCTGGAGATCGCCGACTGGAGCACCGACAACGGCGCCCCGGCCCGCCAGTGGGACTGCACCGGCGGCGCCAACCAGCGGTGGGACTACGTCCCCGACAGCGGCGGCTTCCGCCTGGTGAACCGCAACTCCGGCAAGTGCCTGGAGATCGCCGACTGGAGCCGGGACAACGGCGCCGAGGCCCGCCAGTGGGACTGCACCGGCGGCTGGAACCAGCACTGGAACTACGCCGGCTCGATCGGCGCGCACAACGAGCTCGGCCTGGCCAACCTCAACTCGGCCGACCTCCTGGAGATCGCCGACTGGCGCACCGACAACGGCGCCCCGGCCCGCCAGTGGCAGGGGTCCACGACCGGTGTCCCCCAGGGCAACCAGGCGTGGATCACCGCCATCACCCGGCTCTGACGGCGAGGCCCGGAAAAACACTACGGCCGGAGTCCCGGTCCGGACGATCTCCTTGGTCGGGGAAAGATCGTCCGGCGGAACTCCGGCCGTCCTGTCGCATCGGCGGGCGCCCGGTTCGTGCCGGGCGGCCGCCTCTCGCTCGGTAGAGGCTCAGGCTCAGCCGAGGCGCGCGACGAGGCTCCGGTACTCGTCCCACAGCTCCTTCGGGGTGTGCTCGCCGAAGGTCTCCAGGTGGGCCGGCACGAGTGCGGCCTCCTGGCGCCAGATGTCGGCGTCCACGGTGAAGAGCAGGTCGAGGTCCTCCTGGGACAGCTTCAGGTCACCGAGGTCGAAGCCCTCGACCGTCGGCAGCACGCCGATCGGGGTCTCGACGCCCTCGCCGGTGCCGTCCAGGCGCTCGACGATCCACTTGAGCACGCGGCTGTTCTCGCCGTAGCCGGGCCAGACGAACTTGCCCTCGGCGTTCTTGCGGAACCAGTTGACGTAGTAGATCTTCGGCAGCTTGGCGGCGTCCGCCTGGGCGCCGACCTTCAGCCAGTGGGCGAAGTAGTCGCCCATGTTGTAGCCGCAGAACGGCAGCATCGCGAACGGGTCGCGACGCAGCTCGCCGACGGTGCCCTCGGCGGCGGCGGTCTTCTCGGAGGCGATGTTGGCGCCGAGGAAGACGCCGTGCTGCCAGTCGAAGGACTCGGTCACCAGCGGGACGGCGGTGGCGCGGCGGCCGCCGAACAGGATCGCCGAGATCGGCACGCCCGCCGGGTCCTCCCACTCGGGGGCGATGGTCGGGCACTGCGCGGCCGGGACGGCGAAGCGGGCGTTCGGGTGGGCGGCCGGGGTGCCGGACTCGGGGGTCCAGTCGTTGCCGCGCCAGTCGGTCAGGTGCGCCGGGGGCTCCTCGGTGAGGCCCTCCCACCACACGTCGCCGTCGTCGGTGAGGGCGACGTTGGTGAAGACGGTGTTGCCCCAGAGGGTCTCGATGGCGTTGGCGTTGGTGTCCACGCCGGTGCCGGGGGCGACGCCGAAGAAGCCGGCCTCGGGGTTGATGGCGTACAGGCGGCCGTCGGCGCCGAAGCGCATCCAGGCGATGTCGTCGCCGATCGTCTCGACCTTCCAGCCCGGAACGGTCGGCTGGAGCATGGCCAGGTTGGTCTTGCCGCAGGCCGACGGGAAGGCGGCCGCGACGTACTTGGGCTCGGTGCCGCCCTCGGAACCGGCCGGCGGGGTGAGCTTCAGGATGAGCATGTGCTCGGCCAGCCAGCCCTCGTCGCGGGCCATGGTCGAGGCGATGCGCAGCGCGTAGCACTTCTTGCCGAGCAGGGCGTTGCCGCCGTAGCCCGAGCCGAACGACCAGATCTCCTTGGTCTCCGGGAAGTGCGAGATGTACTTGGTGCTGTTGCACGGCCACGCCACGTCGGCCTCGCCCTCGGCGAGCGGGGCGCCGACGGTGTGCACGGCCTTGACGAAGTCGCCGTCCTCGCCCAGCTGGTCCAGCACGGCCTGGCCCATGCGGGTCATCACGCGCATCGACACGGCGACGTAGGCGGAGTCGGTGATCTCGACGCCGTACGCGGCCAGCGGGGAGCCGACCGGGCCCATCGAGAAGGGCACGACGTACATCGTGCGGCCCTTCATCGCGCCGCGGAAGAGACCCTGCTCGCCCTGGAACACCTCCCGCATCTCGGCGGGGGCCTTCCAGTTGTTGGTCGGTCCGGCGTCCTTCTCCTGCTCGGAGCAGATGTAGGTGCGGTCCTCCACGCGCGCGACGTCCGTCGGGTCCGAGGCGGCGTAGTAGGAGTTGGGGCGCTTCTCCTCGTCGAGCTTCTTGAAGGTGCCCTGAGCCACCAGCAGGTCCGCGAGGCGGTGGTACTCCGCCTCGGAACCGTCGCACCACTCGATGCGGTCCGGCTGGGTGAGCTCGGCGATCTCGCTCACCCAAGCGAGCAGCTGCTTGTGGCGGGTGGGCGCGGATGCGCTGAGAGCAGAGATCTCGTACGACACGATCGCTCCGTTTCACGCCATCTCGGCGAAGAGACGGCGTAGCGGGGGTCTGAGGGTGCTTGCAGCGTAGCTCCGGCCTCAAGCCTCCAACGCCCCGAAGCGGCGAAATTGACGCATCTTTTACTACAGTCAGTATGATTACCAGCCAGTAACAGGTCACTCGCGTCCCGGACGGAGTGCGCGGCGCCACACCCCGAATACTCCAAAACGTCCAAGAGTGATGATCACCACTTCCTACGCGTCAGTAACCTACGGATCCGTAGGTAGCGGGTAGCATGCTGCGCATGACTGCTGCTGCGCTCGCCGAGCGCCTCGCGGAGGGCCCCGCCGAGAGCGGGGAGAGCAAGCCGAAGTGGCGCGGCTGGCTGCACGCCGGCATGTTCCCCGCCACCGTCGCCGCCGGGATCGTGCTGATCTGCCTGGCCGACTCCACGCCCGCCAAGATCGCCTGCGCGATCTACTCGGTCAGCGCCTGGCTGCTGTTCGGGGTCAGCGCGGTGTACCACCGCTTCGACTGGGGCCCGCGCGGAGACGCCGTCCTGCGCCGGCTGGACCACGCGAACATCTTCCTGATCATCGCGGGCACCTACACGCCGTTCACGATGCTGCTGCTCAAGGGCGCGGACCAGCAGCTGCTGCTCTGGGCGGTCTGGGGCGGCGCGCTCGCCGGCATCGCGTTCCGGGTGTTCTGGGTCGGCGCGCCACGCTGGCTGTACACGCCGGTGTACCTCGCGCTGGGCTGGGCGGCCGCGTTCTTCCTGCCGGACTTCCTGCACACCGGCGGGGTCGCCGTCCTGGTGCTGATGATCGTCGGCGGGGTGCTCTACAGCATCGGCGGCGTGGTGTACGGGCTCAAGCGGCCCGATCCCTCACCGCGCTGGTTCGGCTTCCACGAGGTGTTCCACGCCTTCACCCTCGGCGCGTTCACCGTGCAGTACGTCGGCGTCTCACTGGTGGCGTACAGCACGGCCGGCTGAACCCGGCGCACCCCGACGGGCGGTCGAACGGTCCACGGACCGGGCGGCCGCCCGTTCCGCCGTCCAGGGCCGCTCGTACGGCGCGCGAATCTGCGGGCGGCGCGGGTACGGCGGGTGGTCGGCCGCGCCGGGCTCCGGCTGCGGGGCGGGGTCCTGGTGCCGCTCGCGCCCGTCGTGCGCCTCGCCGGTCCGGTGCGCCCCGTCGCCCGGGTGGGCCCCGTACTCCCTGCGCTCGTCGTGTTCCCGGTACGCGGCGTGCCCCTCGCGCTCCCGGTGCGCCGTGCCCGCCTCGTGCTCCCGGTGCGCCGCGCGCCGGGGGCTCCGGCCGCGCCGCGCCGGCGGAGCGCCCGCGCACCTGCCGGGCGTCCAGCGCCTCCCGGGCCCGGCGGCAGCGCTCGCAGTGCGCGGCGTCCGGGATGCCGCGGCGCGGACGGTGCCCGGCCGGGGCCGGGGCGCCGTGCAGGGCGCGCCAGCGCCGGCCGACGTGGACCATGAGCAGCACGGTCTCGACCCCGGCGACCGCCAGGACCAGCGGGGCGCCGTTGATCAGATAGGCCGCCACCACGGCCAGCGCGGAGGCCACCACCACCGCCGCACCCCACACCTGGGCACTCGCCTGCTTGTCGTCCGCGTCGGCCACTTCGGCTCCCCTTTCCCCGGTGCCGGGCTCGTGGTCGGCTCCTGCCGCCCCACCCCTTCTCCGCTCTCGGCACGCGTCGGTCAGCACTGACCGATTGCCACATGGTATCTACCGACAGTCACTCCCCACTGCCCCCGGGCGGCGAACGACAGATCAACGTTGCGTCAATTCCTTGTGTGGAAGCAGCACTTCCATGACACATCACGGCGAGTAGGCAAGTGATCGCACCATCGCCACATTGACGGGAGTCATGACGCCCCAGCAACCGACCGCGGCCCGTCCGGACGTCCCGACCAACCCGGTCCGGGCGATGCCGGAGGCGCCGCTGTCGTTGCGCGAGCGCAAGAAGCTGAAGACCCGCCAGACCGTCCGCCGCGAGGCGTACCGGCTGATCTCCGAGCAGGGCGACGAGAACACCACCGTGGAGCAGATCGCCGCCGAAGTCTCGCCGTCCACCTGCTTCCGCTACTTCGCCACCAAGGAGGAGCTGGTCCTCCCGGACGAGTACGACCCGGCCGTGATCGCCGCCCTGCTCGCACGGCCCGCCGACGAGCCCTTCCTCACCTCCTGCCGGGAGGCCATGCGCGACCTGATCCGGCAACTGCTCCGGCACGAGCGCGAGGGACTGTTCACCCCGATGCGGCTGGCCGCCGAGGTCCCCGCGCTGCGTGCCGGGGTGTACCGCAGCAGTAACAACCCGCAGCAGCTGTTCCTCACCGCGCTCACCCGGCGGGCCGGCGTCGAGGAACCCACGTACGAGATACGGGTCACCGCCGCCGCCATCGCGGCCGCCACCACCGAGGCCCTGCTGCAGTGGGCCGCCGACGACCGCAGGGAGGACGTCGCGGACCTGGTCGACCGGACCTTCGCACTGCTGGAGAGCGGTTTCGCCGGGGTGTGAGCCCCGCCGCGGCCGTGCCGTCTCTCCCCTCTATACCGCTCCCCTCTATACCGCTGCAGCGGGGAGAAGCCATACCGCTACAGCGGGGAGAAGCAGCCGCGCGAGGAATGCTCACCCGGCTGCTCGGCCCCCGCCGCGCCACGGACACCGGGCCCGCCGGCCCGCCCGTACGCCCGTACCGCGACCTGATCTTCCCCGCCGGCGCCGGGCCCCGGTCCGGCGTCCGGCCGACTCCCCTACCGCGCCCGGAAGTCGACGATCAGGCAGTCCTCCACCGGCCGGTACCCGATCTGCTGGTAGATGGAGTTGCTGGTCGGGTTCGCGAGGTCCGTGTACAGCAGCACCTCGGTGGCGCCGCAGGTCAGCACGTGGGCCGAGGCGGCGGCCGTGACGGCGCTGCCGTAGCCGCGGCCGCGGTGCTCCACGGGCGTGTAGACCGGGCCGACGCGGGACATCCCGACGAGCACCGGGCTGGTGCCGGCCAGCGCGACCGGCTCGCCCCCGTCCTCCCACAGGTGCAGTCCGCCGGCCGCGGTCTTCTCGTCCACCGCCCTCGGCACGTCGGGCAGTTCGACCTTCGCCTCGGCCAGAAACTCCCGGTACCAGCGGATCACCAGCTCGCGGTCGGCCGACCCGGCCGGCCGGTGCCGGCCCGCGGGCGGGCGCGGCGGATCGGTCAACCGGCCGAGCCGGTAGAGCCGTTCCTCGACGCGGACGGACTGCTCGGTGCCGGTGGCCGCCGTCCACGCGGCAGCGAAGGCACGGACCGCGTCGGTGGCTCCGGCGATCCCGTTCACGGTCGTCAGCCCCGTTCCGGCGGCGGCCAGTGCGACCGCCAGTTCGGCGGCCGCGGCCTCCGGCATGAAGGAGAGCCGGGGGTCGAACGGTGGCGTCTGCAGGAAGGCGCCCTCGACCGGGCCGCCCTCCTCGGCCCGCCACCAGCCGAAGACCGGCGGGCCTCCGAACACGTCCAGCCCGGACTCGGCCAGCCGGTGCGCGATGGTGAGCAGGACGGTGTTCTCGGCGGGGCGGGCGGCGAGGACGGCACCCGCCCGGGCCCGGAAGTCGTCGAGGGAGGTACTGAAGGTCCAGGTCATGGCCCATGTTGGCCCCGGCCCGCCCGCTCCCGCCAACGAATATCCGACCGCCGAGCCCGACTGCCGAGCCCGTCCGCCGCCCGCCCGACCACCGCGCCCGGGGGCCGCTACCCGACCGCCGTGCCCAGCCGCTCCGCCAGCGCCGCCGGATCGGTGGTCGGCGCGTCACAGGCGAAGTGCCGGCAGACGTACGCCGCCGGCGCGCCGCCGACCAGCGGCCGGTCCGCGAGCAGCGGCACCTCGGTCTCCCCCGGCGCGCCGACCGCGACCACCGCGCCCGGCGCCGTCCCCAGCAGCGCCGCCCGCCGCAGCGCGGCCGTGGCCGGGTGCCCGGCCGGGCCGACCACGGCGACCTCGCGCGGCCCGTCGAGCAGCGCCTCCGCCACCGCGAGGCCCCAGCCGATGAACCGCGGCGCCCGCCCCGCGAGCGCGCCGACCACGCCGAGGGCCCGCTCGGCGGCCGTCCGGTGCCGGCCGGAGCCGGTGTAGGCGGCGTAGGTGAGCAGGGCGCCGGCGGCGGCCGTCCAGCCGGACGGGGTGGCGTTGTCGGTCGGGTCCTGCGGGCGGCGGATCAACTCCTCGGCGTCGTCGGCGGTGTCGTAGAGCGCGCCGGAGGACTCGTCGGTGAAGTGCTTGAGGACGGTGTCGAGCAGGCCGCCGGCCAGCTGCAGCCACTCCGCCTCGCCGGTGACGGCGTACAGCGCGAGGAAGCCCTCGGCGGTGTCCGCGTAGTCCTCCAGCACGCCCGCGTTGGCACCGGCCCGGCCGTCCCGGGAGGTGCGCAGCAGCCGGCCGTCGGGGGTGAGGTGGACGGCGAGCAGCAGGTCACCGGCCTGCTCGGCGGCCTCGACGAGGTCGGGCCGGTCCAGCAGTGCGCCGGTTTCGGCGAGCGCGGCGATGGCGAGACCGTTCCAGGCCGCGACCACCTTGTCGTCCCGGGCCGGCGCGGGCCGCGCGGCGCGCGCCGCGAGCATTCGGGTGCGGATCGCCTCGTACTCGGCGAAGTCCTCCGGCTCGGAGAGGAGTTGGAGGACGGAGGTGCCGTGCTCGAAGGTGCCGGCGGCGGTGACGGTGAACAGCCGGGCGGCGGTGGCCGCGTCGGCGGGGCCGAGCAGGTCGACCAACTGGCCGGGCTCCCACACGTAGTAGGCGCCCTCGGCGGACTGACCGGTCTCCTCGTCCAGGCTGTCCGCGTCCAGCGCGGAGGCGAACGCGCCTTCAGGCGTGCGGAGTTCACGCAGCAGGAAGTCGGCCGTGGACAGTGCGACCCGCCGTGCGAGCGCGGACCCGGTGGCCCGCCACAGGTGCAGGTAGGCGCGCAGCAGCAGGGCGTTGTCGTAGAGCATCTTCTCGAAGTGCGGCACCACCCAGCCGGCGTCCACCGCGTACCGGGCGAAGCCGCCGCCGAGCTGGTCGTGGATGCCGCCGCGGGCCATCGCCTCGCCGGTGCGGACGGCCATCTCGAGTGCCGCTTCCGAGCCGGTGCGGGCGTGGTGGCGCAGCAGGAACTCGACCACCATGGCCGGCGGGAACTTGGGCGCGCCGCCGAAGCCGCCGCGGGCCTGGTCGAAGTCCCGGCTGAGGGTCACCAGCGCCTGGTGCAGGTCCGCCTCGCCGGGCGGGTTGTGGGCGCCGGCCGAGTACACGGCGGCCCGTTCGGCCAGGTCGGCCCGGATCCGGCCGGCGACCTCGCCGACCTCCTGCCGCCGGTCCCGCCAGGCGGCGTCCACGCCCTCCAGCACCTGCCGGAAGGAGGGCATCCCGTGCCGGGGCTCCGGCGGGAAGTACGTGCCGAAGTAGAACGGCTCCTTGTCGGGCGTGAGGAAGACCGTCATGGGCCAGCCGCCCTGCCCGGTCGCGGCCTGAACCGCCTCCATGTACACGGCGTCGACGTCCGGGCGTTCCTCCCGGTCGACCTTGACCGCGACGAACCGCTCGTTCAGGTACCCGGCGAGCCCGGCGTCCTCGAAGCTCTCGTGCGCCATCACGTGGCACCAGTGGCAGGCGGCGTACCCGACGGACAGCAGCACCGGCACCCCGCGCCGCCGCGCCTCCTCGAACGCCTCCACCCCCCAGGGCCACCAGTCGACCGGGTTCTCGGCATGCTGCAGCAGGTACGGCGAGGTCGCGTCAGCGAGACGGTTCGGCATGCCCCCATCCTCGCGCATCGGCGGGCGGCGGGGGCCGGTGACTCACTCCTTGGGAGCCTCCGGCTCCTCCACGAAGTCGACCTTCTTGAACTGCCGGTTCATCGACTTGGCCAGGAACCAGGTCGCCACGCCGAGGGCGGCGAAGACGACGAAGCCGAGGAGGCCGGGGGTGACCTTGGCGTCGTCGACGGCGAGGTCAGCGGCGAGGTGGAGGAGGTTCACGGAGGCACTCATATCTCTATGGTGGCCCGGCTCACGGGGAGCCGGGCCATCGGGGGGTGGTTCAGTCGCGCGTGTCGGCGGCCTCGGCCGCCAGGCTGGGGGTGCGCAGGCCGGCGAAGAGGTCGTCCTCCGGCAGGTCCACGTCGACCAGGGTACGGGCGAGTTCGTAGTCCTCGGTGGGCCAGACCTCGCGCTGGACCTCCAGCGGCACGCGGAACCACGGGCCGTCGGGGTCGATCTGGGTGGCGTGGGCGATCAGCGCGCGGTCGCGGGTCTCGAACCAGTCGTCGCAGCGGACGCGGGTGGTGATCTCGCGCTCCGTGCGGCCGCTCTTCTCCCAGCCGGCGATCCACTCGCCGTACGGCGACTCGTGGCCGTGCTCGGTGAGGTACTGGTGCAGGGCGCGGATGCGGCCCATCGGGAAGCCGTGGTTGTAGTAGAGCTTCAGCGGCTGCCAGGGCTCGCCGGCCCCGGGGTAGGCGTCCGGGTCGCCCGCGGCGTCGAAGGCCAGCATGGTGATCTTGTGGGTCATGATGTGGTCCGGGTGCGGGTACCCGCCGTTCTCGTCGTAGGTCGTGATGACCTGCGGCTTGAACTCGCGGATCAGCCGGACCAGCGGCTCGGCCGCGTCCTTCACGTCCTGCAGGGCGAAGCAGCCCTCCGGCAGCGGGGGCAGCGGGTCCCCCTCGGGCAGGCCGGAGTCCACGAAGCCCAGCCAGGCCTGCTTGACGCCGAGGATCGCCCGCGCCTCGTCCATCTCCTTGCGGCGCACCTCGTGGATGTTCTCCTCGATGTACGGGTCCCCCTGGAGCTTGGGGTTGAGGACCGACCCGCGCTCGCCCCCCGTGCAGGTGGCCACGAGCACGTCCACACCCTGCTCGACGCACATGGCCATGGTGGCCGCGCCCTTGCTGGACTCGTCGTCCGGGTGGGCGTGCACCGCCATCAGTCGCAACTGCTCAGTCAACGCCTTGCGTTCCTTCCACATCGTCGGGCGTTCCGCGAAGTCCGGGTCAGCCCACCGTACGAACCGCTCACTCCGGGGCCGCGTCGCCGCGGGGCCGGCCCGCGGAAGTCGCCGACACGGCCGAGCCCCGCCCCCGCCGGACCGGCCGCGGGCGTGCCCCTCCTATAGTGACGGACTGGAGGTCCGTCGCATTCCCCCGCATCACCCCGCGCGGACCCTCCCCCAGGAGAGGACAGAGTCCGATGACCGCAGAGACCACCGCCGCCCGGCTCCCCGAGGGGCGCTACGGACGCGGCGGCGACCGCGAGTCGGACCGCCGCCTGAAGGTCGTCGGCGCGGTCTGCGGCGTGCTGGGCCTGGGTCTGATCGCCTGGCTGGGCGGTTCCTACCTGCTGCGCGAGACGAAGATCAACGGTTCGGTGCCGACCTTCCAGGTGCTCTCCGACTCCGAGGTCCAGCTCCACCTCACCGTCAGCAAGCGCGACGGCCAGGCCGGCACCTGCACGGTCCGCTCGCAGGGCGACGACCACTCGGTGGTCGGGGTGGCCGACTTCCCGGTCCCGGCAGCCGGCTCCGCCTACGACGCCGTGGTAACCCTGCGCACCACGTCCCGCGGCACCACCGCCGAGCTGCTGGGCTGCACGCCCGCCGAGTAGGGCGCATAGTCGACCGGGCGAGCGGGAATCCGTCAGGGGTCCCGCTCCGCGTCCCGTACACCGCGGCGTAACGCCACCGTCAATGGCGCGTCGGCGCCTCTCCCGCTTGTCGGCAGGACTTGTTACGCTCGTGGTTTCGCCCCTTCCGCACCGGATGGTACGGGAGCGGGCGTTGCTTTGTAGTTGAGACCGATATCACCACCAACCCTGCTGACGACTCACACCCTCAGCACAGCCCGAGCACCTACGAGGAGCACCCGTGACCCAGACCAGCGAGAACGTGACCTGGCTCACTCAGGCCGGCTACGACCAGCTCAAGGCCGAGCTGGATCACCTGACCGGGCCCTGGCGCATCGAGATCGCCCAGAAGATCGAGGCGGCGCGCGAGGAGGGTGACCTCAAGGAGAACGCCGGCTACCACGCGGCGAAGGAGGAGCAGGGCAAGTACGAGCTGCGCATCCGCCAGCTGACCCAGCTGCTGGAGCGTGCCAAGGTCGGCGAGGCCCCGGCCGACTCGGGCGTGGTGGCCCCGGGCATGGTCGTCACGGTCGCCTTCGACGGTGACGAGGACGACCTCATGGAGTTCCTGCTCGCCTCCCGCGAGGTCGCCGGCTCCGACACCCTGGACGTCTACTCCCCGCAGTCCCCGCTGGGCCGCGCGATCGACGGCAAGCAGATCGGCGACGAGGCCAGCTACGAGCTGCCGAACGGCAAGCCGGCCATGGTGAAGATCGTCAAGGTCGTGCCGCACGCCGGCTGATCCGGCCCCGCCACGTCGAGGGCGGCCGCGGAGTCGAGGACG